>WTKA01000121.1 GCA_011524605.1 Hyphomicrobiales bacterium
AATTTAATTTGCTCTCCCGCGAGTTCGCTTTGCTCACCGCTCCGAGAGGCGGAGCTTATGCCCAGCCCTGACGGAGACATGAGCGAAGCGAATTGTCGTGAGTGCGAATAAACCTACCCGACGGAGCGAAGCGAGCTTGCTAGAGAGAGAATAAATAAAAATCCCTTGGAAATTTAACCTTGCCATCATTATTTTGTTATTAAGCAAGAGGAGTGTTGCAATTGTTTAATGAGATGTATAATGTCACGCCAAAATTGATCTAACATATTAAGAAAGACGATGAGATGAATCCGCAAATTGAAAATTTATTCTTAGCTCAAGCAGCTGGTAGCCCTAGTGTTGTTATGCAGTTCGCACCTTTTGCTCTGATTTTAGTTGTCTTTTATTTCTTCTTAATTCGCCCGCAGCAAAAGCGCATGAAGCAGCATCAAGACATGATAAATAATGTTAAGCGTGGTGATAGCATTACGACAAGTGGCGGTATTGTTGGTAAGGTTACAAAAGTAACTGACGCACCTGAAATTGAGGTTGAAATTGCCCCTGAAGTCCGTGTGAAAGTAGTTCGCGCTATGATTTCAGAAGTAAAAATTAAAGGTGAACCTGCAAACAATGCATAAGTATTGATGCTTAGCTTTTTTGTTTAGAAAATGAGAATATAACATGTTGCATTTCAGTCGCTGGAGCATATTAGGGATTATTGCTGTTACTTTATTTGGTGTGCTTTTAGCTTTGCCCAATATTTTGCCGCAATCTGTTTCTTCTCTGTTGCCTTCTTCTTTAAACCGAGGTCTTGTTCTTGGGCTTGACTTGCAAGGCGGCGCCCATGTTGTTCTCGCTCTTGATGATGACAAGCTCAATGAAGATTTATATACGCAGCTTTTGGAAGATGTGCATCGCAATATGCGAGATCGTGAATTAGGCGATCGCATTGGTTTTTCTGATCGTGGTGCAACAAAAGATGGCGTTTTTTATGAAATTCGTAATGCAGAAGACGCAAGCGAGGCTCGTTCTCGTATTAATCTTTTAAATGAAGGTTTTGTTGATCCGACAACTGGATTTGCATCAGCTTCTGTTTTGATCAGTAAAGCAAGTAGTAGAAAATTTAATATTACTTACACTGACGCCGCTATTAATGACCGTCGTTCAAAATTAATGCAGCAGGCTATTGAAGTCATTAGGCGCCGTGTTGATGAACTAGGCACAACAGAGCCAACAATTCAACAGCAAGGTTTAAACCGTATTCTCGTACAAATACCTGGTCTGTCAGACACTACGCGTTTAGAAGAAATTTTGAAAAAAACAGCAAAGCTATCGCTACATCTTGTTGATAATAATTCTTCTCCTAATGCCATTGCAAGTACTTCTATTGAATTACCTTATCGTGATTTCCCTGAGCAAATGCTGATAATACAGAAATTTGCGCCAATCACTGGTGAAAATCTTGTAGATGCTGCTGCAACATTTGATCATCAATCAAGTGAACCTGTTGTTTCTTTCAGGCTTGATGCATCAGGCGCGCGTGTTTTTGGTCGATTAACTGCAGAAAATATTGGGCGTCCATTTGCAATTGTATTAGATAACCAAGTTATTAGTGCGCCTGTTATCCAAGCTGCGATTACGCAAGGGGCTGGCATTATCTCAGGTGGCTTTACAATTACAGATGCTAACGACCTAGCGTTATTGCTAAGAGCAGGGGCATTGCCTGTTGATTTAGAAATTATTGAAGAGCGTACCGTTGGCGCAAGTCTTGGTGCTGATGCGGTTGCAGCGGGTAAGGTAGCGGGCATTTTAGCTATCATTCTTGTCGCTGTCTTTATGATTGCTTCTTATGGCTTATTTGGTTTCTTCGCAAATTTTGCACTAATAGCTAATATCGCAATTGTCATTGGTCTGCTTTCAGCGCTTGGCGCGACCCTCACATTGCCCGGGATTGCTGGTATTGTCTTAACAATTGGTATGGCAGTGGATGCAAATGTTCTCATTTTTGAGCGTATTAAAGAAGAAGTTAGACAAGGCCGAAGCGCAATTAATGCAATTGATGCTGGCTTTTCGCGTGCTTTTACAACAATCTTAGATGCGAATATTACAACATTGATTGCAGCTGTCGTATTATTTTTCCTAGGCTCAGGGCCCATAAGAGGCTTCTCGGTAACGCTTGCTATTGGTGTTGTGACGACAATCTTCACAGCTTATGCTCTGACAAGGCTATTTGTTGCGCTATGGGTTCAGCGCAAAAAGCCTAAAACACTTCCTATTTGATTGATAAAGGCTTTTCAAAATGCTTCTTAATCTTGTTCCAGCAAATACATCTTTAAAATTCATGTCTTTGCGTAAAGTTAGCGCAGCCTTTTCGATTATTTTGATGGTTGCATCACTTGGACTTTTCTTCACCAAAGGTCTCAATTTAGGCATTGATTTTAAAGGCGGCTCATTTGTTGAAATTCGAACAACGGATGGCCCTGCTGATATTGTTGCTATTCGCGAAAAAACCTCAAACCTTGGCTTAGGTGATGTTCAGATTCAAGCTTTTGGCACGGATGCTGATGTTCTAATTCGAATAGAAGAGCAAGATGGGGGCGAAACAGCGCAACGCGATGCGATTGTTAAACTTCGTGCAGCTCTTGGGGAAAATATTGAATATCGCCGTTTGGAAGTTGTCGGCCCTACAGTAAGTGGCGAACTTGCACAAGCGGGTACTATTGCTGTTATTGTGGCATTAATCGGAGTGATGATATATATTTGGCTGCGTTTTGAATGGGAATTTGCGATTGGTTCTTTAGGGGCTCTTGTCCATGATGTTATTCTAACTTTAGGCATGTTCTCGCTTACGCAGCTTGAATTTAACCTCTCATCAATTGCTGCTATATTAACAATTGTCGGTTATTCGTTGAATGATACAGTGGTTGTATTTGACCGAATTAGAGAGACTTTGCGCCGATATAAAAAGAAAAAGCTTATTGATATTATTGATATGGCTTTGAACCAAACATTGTCTCGTACAATTCTTACTTCAGTAACAACGCTACTTGCTTTAATAACGCTTTATATTGGCGTTGAAAGTATCTCAAGCCTAGTGATTGCAATGATTTGGGGCGTTATTGTTGGTACTTATTCTTCCATTTTTACAGCGTCTCCTATCTTAATTGCTTTAGGGTTGCGACCTGAAACATTTGAGCAGCCGATCGATGCTGATAAATAATGGACAACAATAAGAGCGGACAAACAGGCAATCAGCCCCATCGCCCTGACTGTGTCATGATTGATGCTTATGGTAATGGTGGTTTTCGTTTTGATAATATGTCCCACAAGGGTAATCTGCTTATCAGCCCTTTAGGGATGTTTCCCTGGCAAACGGCTAAGCAAGATATATTTTCTATTGAAGAAGTTACCCCTTATATCTCAGCTTTAGCACAAGCGGATATATTGCTTTTGGGCATGGGAAAATCTATTAAGCCATTGCCTAAAGAGATGGTTTCTTGGTTTGAAGAAAGAGGGCTTTACCCTGATGTAATGGACACAGGGGCTGCTGCGCGCACTTATAATGTTCTTTTTATGGAAAAAAGATCTATTTCAGCCCTTTTATTCTGTGTTGATTAGGCTATTTTTATTTTCAATATAAAGCTTCAAATATTGCGAAAAGGAAGAACGCCGTGGATGAAGAAGAATATCTTTTGAACCTTGTAAAACAGGCAGATTATCCACGATATCTATTTTTGCTGCGTCTATCAACAAAAGATCGTATGGCTATTGTGCCTCTTTATGGCTTTGCGGCTGAAATTTATAAGATTGTTCGCACAGCAACAGATATTACTATTGCTGAAATTAAATTAAAATGGTGGCAGGAAGTTTTAAGCCAAGAAAGACAGGATGAAGCACAAGCCGCGCCTTTAGTAAGAGCATTGTTGGCAACCATTGAAGAGCAGCAAATCCCTCTTCAGCCTTTATTAGACCTTATAGAAGCAAGGCGGTTTGATTTATATCATGATTTATTTCCGACCCAAACGGAGATGGAAGGCTATTATGGTGAAACTCAAGGCGTATTATTTCAGCTTACCGCTCGAATTCTAGGTTATGATCAAGAAAACCATAAAGATATAAGTGAAATTTTCGGTTTTGCAGGTATAATATATGGACTAACGGATGATTTAAACCGCCTTGACCAATGGCATAATGTTGGCAAATCAATCATCCCTAAAGATATCCATCATAATATATTAGTTGCAGATAAGGCTGAGCAGGCGAGTGCTAAAAAAACATTGCTAGAGATAATGGTTAGCTACCAGTTAAAGATAAAAAACCATTCTAAAAAGCCGGATATCGAAAAAATAGATTTTTACCTTTCACCAATGAAAAGTAAAGTCAGAATTTTAAAACAACTGCAGCAAAACCCTAATCAATCTTATGAATATTCAAACTTGAAATTGATAATATACCAGTATTTGTTGTGATTTAATTTATTTAGGCTTGCATAAATTGCCCGATCAATGAATATTCAAAGTATATATAAATGGAATATTCTACAGGAAGTGAGGGTTTGCGTATGCAAGAAGATAGCATAAATTCTTCAGATGAGTTTGAATCGCAAGATCAGCCAGATATTAAAGAACTGACAAAAGAAATAGACCAATATGTTGGTAAAAGGCTTAGGTTACGTAGAAATATATTGAGATTGTCTCAAGAGCAGCTTGCAAATAAGCTTGATTTGACATTTCAGCAAGTTCAAAAATATGAAAAAGGCGCTAATAGAGTAGGGGCAGGACGTTTATATATTATTGCTTCTGTACTTGGTGTGGATTGCAATTATTTTTTTGATGGTTTTGTGTCTAGCGCTCTTCCAAATCAGGGCTTTGCAGAAAATACAAGCAATGACGATGATTTCAGCTTCGTTGATACTGATGTCCTAAATCCAGAGATTATTAAGATTATCGCTGCTATGCGTGATATTCAGGATAAGGAAGTTAGGCAGGATTTTGCTAATTTGATTATGTCTATGGCTAAATCTTTAAAGAAAAAGAATAATATAGAGTTTTAAAACTATAATAGTCTAAATTTGATAAATAAGAAATTTACCAATAAATCTCTTATTTGCCCCCTAATATAATAATTTTGTATAAGTTTAAGACTTAAACTCTAATAATGTTTTCTCAAAAATAAAATTTTGATATTTTGAGAGTTATTATGGCTGAAATTATATTAGCAGAGCATCATGACCAAGTATATTCTGTATGGGAAGAAAGAGGGCATAAGAATTTAAGTGTTTCGCATGTTGATTTTCATTGTGATATGCGCGGCATTTTAATTGATCGTGTGAAGCAAACAGCAATTTTTACATCTCATAGAGAAACAACTTTTGTGGATCGTGGCAACTATCTTGCTCATGCGATAATGAACGGCATAGTATCTGACCTTAAGTGGGTTCATGGTCCCCATGCAGGGCGCGGATATGATGTGGGTCCGATTGTTTCTTATGAAACAGATCTTAGAACACCATTTTATAAATTAAAGCATAGACTTTCTGGTCGTAATGCAGTCTCAGTTCAATATGAGGAGCTCTTATTATCAAGCTGGCAAGGGATGCGTGAGAATGAACAGCTTGATTTGGACTGGGATGGATTAATGTCAGTGGAGTATGACAAAACGCACAGGGAAATGCTGATACAAGAATTTTTATCTAAAAACTATGACCATACTCCTCAGATCACTTTTTTAGTATATTCCCCGGGCTATTCAGATGCAGACCGTAGCTTATATCATGATTTTGCTAAAGAGTTGTCTATGAAGTTTAAAGCCGATATAACGCAATTGCCAGAAACTAAACTTGTTACCGAAGGCGAGCGCTTTAGCGGTTTGCGTAGCTTTGCTAAAAAAATATTGCCTGATGGTGTCCGTGAGTGCAAAAGAAATGTTACGCGTAAATATCGCAAAGGACAAACAGAAAGAGATTTGGCTTTTTATCAATAATTTTATTTTCGATAATATTATACCAAATCTAAGTTTATGATAACATGGAATATATAGCCTAAACAAATATGATAAGGGAAATATTTAGGCTATATCATTTATATTTCAGGATGGCATAATGTCAATTTTTGCCCCTGTTGACATGACAGTTGCTACTGTTAGTAAAGAACGGCGTGCATCTAATGAGTCAATACTTTTAAATGCTCTCAATAAATTGACACTATCAGGACTATCTATCATTGTTGATACAGGTTCTAATTTATCCTCATCATCAATGCTATAATGCTCGCCTTCAAAACCTTCAAGGAAGTAGGCAAGAGGTAAATCCAAAACTTTGCTTATTTGATAAAGGCGTGAACAGCTTGTTCGGTTGGCGCCTTTTTCATATTTTTGAATTTGTTGGAATGTGAGACCAACCTGCGCGGCAAGATCTGATTGACTAAGGCCCGCATTTAGGCGCGCAAGTTTAATTCTGCTACCAACAAAAATATCAAAAGGATGTGTATCCATAATAGTCCTACTCATTAATGTTAATTTTTAATATATATTTGTTTTAAGCGAAGCTTTAGATTGACTTAACTAGTTTGGGTTGAATATGATATAACAGTATAAAGAAGAAATTTACTACACAAAGTTTTCTAAGGTTTTATGGAAAAAGCACATCAATTAACAAGTAGGCAAAAGCAAATTTTAGAACTCAAGGCGAATGGCTTTTTGAATAAGCAAATTTGCGCCCAGTTGGATCTAACAGAGCCGACTATTCATGAGCATTTAAAGCGAGCATGTAAAACATTAAAAGCAAAGAATACAGCACACGCTATCGCATTAGCTGTTATGCAGGATCTAATTACAATTACAGATTAGTATAAAATAAGAAAAAAAACTTAATTATTTCACGCGATTGCGATAAAGGTTGAATTTATTCTTAAATTATATTATAGGTAATAAGCATAGTCTTGGTGATAACGTATTTTTTTATATAAATACTATAATTAAATGAATTTAATTGTTTTATGTATATATAATATATATTTCTTAGGTGCGTTTTTTGAGTTTACCATTCACTATAAATATATCAGTATTTACTACCTAACTTTGGTAAAGTGAGGCAAGCAAAAAGTGTTGAGTATTGGCGTAAAAAATATAGGTGAGAAAAGCCATGAAAATAGAGATAGCTGTGCTCATATTAGACTTAAGTGTTGCACCTTAAGTTGTATTCAAGCGATCTCTAAAAGATTTCGATATATAAAGCTTTATAATAAATCCAAAAAAATAAATACTTCCATCATTGTAGATAGAAGCTCAAGATTACTAAGCGTTTTTAGTCAATTAACAATTCTAATAAACTATCTTAACATTTTTTCTTGTATTTTTAATATTTTTTCTTGTACTATGGTAACCTTAAAACAAATAATATTGAAAATAGCTGTAATGTTGAGTTTTTTTTCCGTCACTTTTTTTATTTTGATAGAATATAGAACTTCATTGATAATGGATGAAAGCAATTTAAGTTTTAAGGAGCGTGTTTATGGATGAGATTATTTCAATCAGTGAAAAATTCCTTACGTGTCATGAAGTTGATGAGTTATTCGCGGTCTTTTTATCTGAAATAAACAAACATAATTATGATAATGCCGTCATAACAACACATAGCAGCATTGCCCCTGAAATATTAGGGGCAAAATTGCCAAATAATTGGGCTGAATATTATATCGACAAGGAATATTGGAAAATAGACCCAGCCTATAAACGTTTAGAATGGGATTGGCAGCCTCATTTGTGGCAAGATTGTATACATGATGTTGAAGACAAGAGAGTTTTAAACTTCATGGAAGAAGCTAGTGAAAATGGCTTGAAACACGGGATAACAATTTCAAATTCTTATTTAGGCAGAAAACTCAATATTGGCATATCATCAAAAGAAAATTTAGATGATTTCCAAGTTAAGAAAATGTTTCAATTCAGTCAAGCGATTGGCGCTATGTTTTCATCGCGTTTAACATTAATTACTCAAAAAAACAGTGACTTTGATATCTCTCCCAGAGAAAAGGAAACGTTACGCTGGATGATTATGGGTAAGAAAAACCAAGAGATAGCGGAGTTAATGGGGGTTGAGGTTAATACAATTAATGAAAATATTAAAAGAGTTAAAACCAAGAATAATATAAAAGGGTCTCGCATGGAAGTAATCTCCCGTGCGCTTCTTTCAGGAAAAGTTAGTCTATAAATTTATATAGCATGCAAATGTCCCATTTTTTGGGGACATACAACATATTAATAATCATTTAAGTTTTGCCTATGAAGAAATTAGGGGGCTTAAATGAAGACAGAAATATTTACACAATTTACCGCGACGCCACAGCAGCTAGAACAACAATATCGCCTCAGATACCGCTTTTGTATAGAGCACCTAGGGTGGGAAGGGCGCAATTGTGTCGATGGTATGGAATATGATGAATATGATACGCCATCTACAATCTACATTGTTTGCTTTGATGATGAAAATATTGCTAGAGGCATGATGAGAATTGCACCTTGCAGCCAGCCTTATATGTTGAAAGATCATTGGCCAGAACTTGTTCATAATGAAGCCCTTCCTGATGATGATTCAAGATGGGAAATCACCCGCTTTTGTATTGAAAAAAATATTGGTGCTGCAAAATTTAGCCATATCTTTAAGCAACTTATGCTTTCTAGTGAAATGATTGCAAAGATGAAAAATATTGAAGAATATTGGTGGGTTGCAAGCAAAGATAACCTAACAAGAATTATAAGACACAATCATGTATTTGCAGGTCCTGGCATGCAGATTGGCGATGAATTTTGTTATGCAGGTAAATCCTATGCCCATAATATGTTAGCGCCAAAACATAGAAATTTTGCCACTAATCAAGATAATGAAATTTATAATAACATCGAATTCAAAGCAGCAGGGGAGGCCGCATAATGTCAAAAGAAAATATGAATGTTGAGGATAGTGATATGAGTGATATTGACGTACGTGACTTTGAAGATATACCTCCTGTTGAATTAAGAGGGCGTATAATTTCTATTTTAAAATTTGTTGTTATGACGCTTGGTTTCTGCATGACGACACAGGAAAAAAGAGAGCTCAATGGCCTTATTTTAACTATGCAGCAGCCGCCAGAAACAAAATTAAAATATAATTAGAATATCTTGCGCTTTGTTAATCAAAGAAGAATCAAATAATGGATTCAAGTACAGCAGCTTATTATCTTGAAGGATAGTAAGCTTTGCTTCCTATAAAATAATGTGCAATGCTAGAAATACTTATTTTTTGCCATTAAAATAGAAGAGCTGTTGATCTTTAATTTTATAATTATTGATTATATTTGATGATTTTGATCCTGTTAACCAGTTTTCTATTATTAAAGCATGTTCATATTGTATATGGGCATGCTTTATTTTTGAAATGGGAATATAGCTATATTGATTGAAAAATATAGCGTCATTTTCACATAAGACAGCAAGCTTTTGTTTGTTTTTAAAATTGAGCCAACTCGCTCGGTCAACTAGTGCATAAGCGCCAAGGGCAGCCGCAATATTTAAAGATGTGCCTGTACCAGCACCAACTGCTTTATACCATTTTTGAAATTGCAATGGGTCTTTTGCAATTTGATTCCATAGCTGCTTTTCTTTTAAATGGGTGCCGCTATCATCGCCTCGACTGATAAAGTCATATTTTGCTTGGTGAAGATTTTCAAAGCATTCTAGAGCTGAATCAGCCATTTTTAAAGAGGCAGGATCTTCTTGAGGTCCAATGATGATAAAATCATTATACATAATTTTACGCCTATGTATTCCATATCCTTGTTTAATAAAATTAAGTTCTGCTTGTTTTGCATGGACGAATACTGCATCCACATCGCCATTTTGCCCCAGTTTTAGCGCCTGTCCGGTTCCTGCAACAATAAGATCAATGTTAATTTTACTTTGTTTTTCAAGTTCAGGAATGAGTAATTTTGCAAGGCCAGAATTATTAAATGAGGTTGTCACTGCTAAGCGGAAATTTCTATCGGCCATTGTCTGGCTTGGCAATAAAATAAGACATATAAAGGAAAATAATATATATAATCTTAGCATATAATGTCCCCATTAATCAAATTATGGGCAAGAAGTGTCTTGTGATCTCGGAAAAAAACATTTTTTGAAGCTGCTGCTATTTGTTTCCCTTTATCTAATAGCAGAATATGGTCAGCTAATCTTTTCGCTTGCCTAATATCGTGGCTAGTCATTATAATTTTTATATGTTGCGATATTTCTAAAATCATCTTTTCAATCGCCATTACTGATTTTGCATCTAAATTTGCGCAAGGTTCGTCTAGGCTTAATAATTGCGGCTTGGCTATCCATGCTCTTGCAATGGCGACTTTTTGTTTCTGCCCGCCAGATAAATCATGGGCTTGAAGCTGTAGCAAATGATCAATTTTAAATTTTTTTGCCGTTATTTCGATGCTTTTTTGTATCTCACCAATCGCAATGTTATTTTGCTTTAAGGGCAATTTGAGATTTTCATATACGCTACGATAAAGCAAAATAGGAGACTGAAACACAAAAGCACTATGAAATTTTATTTGATCCATAGGGCAATTATAAATTATTTTGCCTATAGAAGGTTGTTCAAGTTGATGAATAAGTCTTAATAAAGTTGTTTTGCCCGCACCATTGCCGCCGATGATAAAAGTTATGCCTTTACTAGGAAATTCATAATTAAGGCCATCAATGAGTTTTATACCTTTTTTTTCAACAGTGACATTTTCTAAGCGCAGAGGTAGAATTGAAGTTACCATAAGGCAGCCCCTCTTTTATTACCGAAAACATAGATAAAGATGCTAAACAAAAGGGTGATGAAAATCAAAATAAATCCGAGTGCTAGGGCAAGTGCAAAATCACCCCGACTTGTTTCAAGGGTAATGGCTGTTGTTAAAACGCGGGTTACTTGATCAATATTGCCGCCTACTATCATCAAAGCACCAACCTCACCAATCCCGCGCCCAAAGCCCGCAAGCGCCGCTGTTAAAAGCTGATTTTTTCCATCCCAAAGTAGCGTTTTCATCTTTTGGGGAAAATTCATGTCTAGGCTATTTAGTAAATCTTGATAATAATGCCAGAGGGGCGTAATTGCTTGGAAGGTAAGCGTTGTAATGATAGGTGTGATAATAATGACTTGTGCCAATATCATAGCTTTTGGCGTGAATAAAAGTCCGAAAATGCCTAAAGGCCCTGAGCGTGATAGTAGCATATAAACGCATAAGCCAACAACAACGGGTGGGAGCCCCATCAGTCCATGAATAATGGCTAGAATAATTTTTTTTGCTTTAAAATTTGTAACCGCTAAAAATGCCCCAGCAGGCAAGCCAATGAAGCAGGATAGGCTTACAGCGCAAAATGTAACATAAAGCGAGCGTAATGTGATATCCACTAAGTTTTCATCAAAAGAAAAAATAAGGGAGAGAGCGGCATAAAAAGCTTGTGAAAAATCAGCCATTTTGTCTCTTGATAAATAGTCAAAAAAATTTGTTCTAAGCCGTACTTATTCTTTCATATTCTTTGATAATTGCAAGCGCAGAATGGGCCGCTTCATTGCCTTTAATGATAAAGTGATTTTTGAAAATCTGTGTGTGATGTTTTGTTTCTTGAAAATGATGCGGTGTTAGCGATACTGAAAGCACAGGCAAATCACATTCAAGGCCAACTTGCATGAGCCCATCTACAACAGATTGAGCGACAAATTCATGCCGATAAATGCCGCCATCGACAACAAGAGCAGCAGCTATAATAGCATCATACTGCCCAGATTTCGCCAATTTTTTAGCCATTAAAGGCATTTCAAAAGCGCCAGGTACTTTAAATATATCAATGTCTTTTTTATCGATAATTTGCTGAAAGCCAACAAGAGCCTGGGAAACAATTTCCTCATGCCACTGAGCCATTATGAATGCAAATTTTGGTATTGTCATTATCATCCTACCCAAGCAAAAATTATTAACCCAAGGAGGATATGAACATAAAGCATAAAACAACACATGCTTGAACAAGCATGTGAAGCGTTTAGAAAGCTCCATCATTCATTCTCTTTCATCCGGACTATGACCGTCGGCTAAGGATTTACACCTTATCTGCTGACCTTTTAAATGATGAACACTTAAAAGCGCTCGCGGGCTTAGCAATTTGTATAATTTTGACCTATGATAAGCTAAATGCCAATCTTTTTATCAAGATTATATTTTTCAAGAAAAGCCAATTTGGCATTTTCACAAAAATAATCGCTTTACCGCCGGTGGAGAATTTCACTCCGCCCTGAGAATTTTATAAATTAATAATTGAAACAGAGCCTTGGATCAAGCTTGAAATATAATCTATGCAGAAAAAGAATAGATTTTTTGCATTCTTTCCTCTTTGCCGTACACTTAGCGCTTTCCCTTTGGCTTAAGCCTTGCTATAGAGCTGCAAAAGTTTATTCATATTTTTCTTTTATAAGAAAAAAATATCCACCCGCCTTAGGGGCACTCCTCAATGCGGGCCTTTTTTGTGAAGCACTTTTTTTAAAACAAGTGCATCCATCCAACATAATAAAGGCAGAAAAAATGGCTAAAATTAAAGTCGCAAAACCGGTTGTCGAGCTAGACGGCGATGAAATGACACGCATCATATGGCAAGAAATTAAGGATAAGCTTATTCATCCTTATCTTGACATTGATCTTAAATATTATGACTTAAGCGTTGAAAAGCGTGACGAAACAGATGACCAGATCACAATTGATTCAGCGCATGCTATTCGTGAACATGGTGTTGGCGTAAAATGTGCGACCATCACGCCTGATGAGCAGCGCGTAGAAGAATTTGGCCTTAAAAAAATGTGGCGCAGCCCAAATGGTACGATTCGTAACATTCTTGGCGGTGTTATTTTCCGTGAGCCTATCGTGATTGAGAATATTCCACGTCTTGTTCCAGGTTGGACGCAGCCGATGGTTGTTGGCCGTCATGCTTTTGGTGATCAATATCGTGCAACAGACTTCCTTGTACCTGGCAAAGGTAAAATGACTGTGAAGTGGGAAGCTGAAGATGGATCAGAAACAATTGAGCGTGAAGTTTATGACTTCCAAGGCCCTGGTGTTGCGCTTTCTATGTATAATATCGATGATTCAATTCGTGACTTTGCGCGCGCTTCAATGAATTATGGTCTTAATCGCAAATGGCCTGTTTATCTTTCAACAAAGAATACAATTTTGAAAGCGTATGATGGTCGCTTTAAAGACTTATTTGCTGAAGTTTTTGAAAAAGAATTTGCAGATAAATTCAAAAAAGCAGGTATTATTTATGAACACCGTCTAATTGACGATATGGTTGCAGCGGCACTTAAATGGTCTGGTGGCTTTATCTGGGCTTGTAAAAACTATGACGGTGATGTGCAGTCTGATACGGTTGCCCAAGGTTTTGGTTCGCTTGGCCTTATGACATCTGTTCTTATGACACCAGATGGGAAGACAGTGGAAGCGGAAGCAGCACACGGTACTGTGACGCGTCACTATCGTCTGCACCAAGAAGGTAAAGAAACATCAACAAACTCAACTGCTTCTATATTCGCTTGGACACGTGGTCTTGCGCACCGTGCGAAGCTTGATGATAATGCTGAACTAGCTCGCTTCTCGCAGACACTTGAAGATGTTGTGATTAAAACAATTGCAGATGGCGGCATGACAAAAGACCTTGCGCTTCTTGTCGGTCCTGATCAAAAATGGTTGTCTACAACAGGCTTCCTAGACGCTATTGATCAAAATCTACAAAAAGCAATGGGTATGGAAGGCTAATCTCATTTAGCTTTTTGTGTATCATATTTAAAACACCCTCGCATATCTTTGCGGGGGTGTTCTCATTTTTTATAATGCTCTTCGACTCAAGCATTTGCGAAAGCAAATGATTAGCGGCAAGTGTTTCTA
>WTKA01000114.1 GCA_011524605.1 Hyphomicrobiales bacterium
GCAAATGCTACAAAATAATCTTTTGGGCATTTCAAAACATAGCCTGAGATTATTAAACTTGCTGTGATGTATTATTTAAGATTTCCGTTGAGCTTGCATCAGGTTGAAGATATTCTGTATGACCGTCCTTCTCAGTATTTGCTTCGCAATTATCTATCAATCAGTGAGCTTTGTATTTGCCATGAAACAATTCGCTTTTGATGGAACCAGTTCGGTCCAATTTTTGCTAAAGAAATCCGTAAGTAAAGGCCAACGTCACCTCGAAATCAGACAAAATTTCAGAAAACTTCGTGACCAATCGCTTATCGATTCGAAAAATATTTGTGCTATATGAAGCTTGCTTTTTTTAGAATTACGAAGCATTTAGAGGCGAGTTAGAATTAGTCTGACAGCAGATCTTTATGTCATGCTCTGTTTCAATCTTATTGAGTGCAGCCATAATTTTAGATTCGATGGCTGGTCCTATTGAAGAAACAAATTTATTCACTTAAATCTTCTTCGTCATCTGCACTATCATCAACGTCTTGCTCATCAAGGTTAATCACAGGTGCAGGCAAAGCGGCAATAGCGTCGCTATGAGCAGGGCCTAAGCGCATATCTAAATAGCGATCAACTTCCACCATTAAATTATCGATTTTATCTTGGAAGAAATGGTTTGCTCCTGGCACTGTGACTTGGTCAACAATGATGCCTTTTTGCGTTTTTACTTTTGCAGCAAGTTCTTTTACATCATCTAGCGGCACGACATTGTCTTGATCGCCATGGATTAAAATGCCTGAAGAAGGGCAGGGCGCCAAAAAGCTAAAGTCATATAAATTTGCAGGGGGTGCAACTGAGATAAAGCCTTCAACCTCAGGCCTTCTCATGAGAAGCTGCATGCCAACCCAAGAGCCAAATGAGAAACCAGCAATCCAACAAGCGCGTGATTCAGGTAACATAGATTGTACCCAATCCAGCGTGCTTGCTGCATCTGAAAGTTCGCCATGTCCGTGATCATATTCGCCTTGTGAGCGTCCAACGCCACGAAAGTTAAACCTAACAACCGCAAAGCCGCGTTTCACAAAGTTATAATACATATTATAAGTGATCGGATGGTTCATCGTCCCACCAAATTGCGGATGAGGATGTAATATCATCGCAATAGGGGCATTGAGCTGCTTTGGAGGATGAAATCTTGCCTCAATGCGGCCTGCAGGTCCATTAAACATGATCTCAGGCATATTATTCCCCTTCGCAACACTTAAAACCAAACAAAATTACTTATACTTTAAAGTTTAAAACAGTCATAAAGCAAAGAAATATTTGCATATTAGATTGACAATATGTTTTTAGCACCATATCTAGTTTAGAATAGTTCCAAACTGAATATGAGTAATCATACTGAATATGGTGTATTAGGATAAAGTTGACATAATCGCAACCCTTTGATTTCGCTTCTTGCGGTGTGATATGCATTTATTCTGATAATTTTGGGTTTTTTTGATGGCAAAACAGCAATTTGATCGAATTTATTTTGATTATAATGCAACAGCCCCCATTCGGGAGGCTGTGATTGATGCTGTGCAAAAAGCTATGAGGATACCCAGCAATGCCTCTTCGATCCATACAGAAGGTAGGCAAGCACGCGCGAATATTGAAAATTGTCGCCGTAAGCTTGCTTTAAGTATCAATAATCCCAAGGCAATGATAGTTTTCACCTCCAGCGCAACCGAATCAATTCAACTGGCTCTAGATCCTCACCTAAAACATGAAGGTTCGCGCTTTAGTAGTTGGAAACTTTTGACAACGCCCGTTGAACATAGCGCTGTTTTAGCAGGTGGTAGATTTGAAAAAGAGCAAATCAGCTTTGTCAAAGTTAAAGACACAGGGGTTGTTGATTTGCGGGATTTATCTTATCAGCTAGAGCGGTTTGCAAAGGATAGCCCTGATAAGGGGGTAATCATTTCCATACAATATGCTAATAGTGAAACAGGGATTATTCAGCCTATAAAAGAAATCTCAGATATTGTTCATAAATATAATTATTTGCTCCATTGTGATGCAGTGCAAGCTTATGGAAGATGTTCATTGGATATGAGCGAGTTGGGCATTGATATGATGAGTTTGTCTGCCCATAAAATGGGTGGGCCTCTTGGGGTCGGTGCTTTAGTTTGCGCTAGCGACCATATCAGGCCAACACCTCTTTTAAAAGGCGGCGGTCAAGAAAGAGGCTTAAGAAGCGGTACTGAAAATAGCACAGCCATTATTGGTTTTTCGGCGGCAATAGAATGTTTTCAACAAAGCCCTTTTTTAGACCAGCTAGAAGATTTGAGAAAAGCTTTTGAAGATAAAATCAGTCACGAAATGCCAGAAGTGGAAATTATTGGGCGGGATAATGAGCGCATGGCTGGCACAACATCACTAGCTCTTCCACAGATAAGCGCGAGTAGCCTCTTAATGCAACTTGATTTGATGGGCATATCTGTTAGTACAGGCTCTGCATGTTCTTCTGGAAAGGTCAGTAAGAGTCACGTTTTGAAGGCGATGAATATTGATGATGAACTATCGAGCCGCGTCATTCGTATATCAGGTGGACATGAAACAAGCCAAGAGCATTATGATCGTGCTTTTGACGCGCTTAAATCAATATATATGAAGTTATTACATAGAAGTGAAATTCAAGATAAGTCGGTGAAAATTGACTAAACCCGGTAAGCTAAATATTAGCTTATTTTAGGAAACAGAAATGGAGTTATAAATGCCTGCTGTTCAAGAGACAATCGATCAGGTTAAAACAATTGATGTTGACCAGTATAAATATGGTTTTGAGACAGATATTGAATCTGAAAAAGCACCGCAAGGGCTTAATGAAGATGTTATACGCTTTATTTCTGAAAAAAAGGGCGAGCCGGAATGGTTGCTTGAATGGCGTTTAGATGCATTTGAACGTTGGAAAGCAATGGAAGAGCCTGATTGGGCACGCGTGAACTATCCAAAAATCGACTTCCAAAGCCTTTATTATTACTCAGCGCCAAAGGGTTTGGGCGAGGGGCCTAAAAGTTTAGATGAAATTGACCCTGAAATTTTAAAAACCTATGAAAAGCTTGGTATTCCTCTACAAGAGCAGGAGATATTAGCTGGTATCGCTCCTGAAAATCGTGTTGCCGTTGACGCTGTTTTTGATAGCGTGTCTGTTGTGACGACTTTTAAGGAAGAACTTGCAAAAGAAGGTGTTATTTTCTGTCCAATTTCAGAAGCCGTGCATTCGCATCCTGAGCTTGTGAAAAAATATTTAGGCAGTGTTGTACCGCTTTCAGATAATTATTATTCAGCATTAAACTCTGCGGTGTTTTCTGACGGCAGCTTTGTGTATATTCCTAAAGGGGTTCGCTGCCCTATGGAATTATCGACTTATTTCCGTATTAATGAACAAAATACAGGTCAATTTGAGCGTACGCTAATTATAGCTGACGAAGGGGCTTATGTTAGCTATTTAGAAGGCTGTACGGCGCCGATGCGTGATGAAAACCAGCTTCATGCTGCTGTCGTAGAACTTGTAACCCATGATGATGCTGAAATTAAATATTCAACAGTGCAAAATTGGTATCCAGGTGATGCAGAAGGAAAAGGTGGCATTTATAATTTTGTTACCAAAAGAGGTGATTGCCGTGGTAAAAATTCAAAAATTTCTTGGACACAGGTAGAAACAGGCTCTGCGATCACTTGGAAATATCCAAGTTGCATCTTGCGTGGTGATAACAGCGTTGGAGAATTTTACTCTATTGCGATTTCCAACGGCATGCAGCAGATTGATAGTGGCACGAAAATGGTACATTTAGGCAAGAACACATCGAGCCGTATTATCTCTAAGGGAATTTCAGCTGGTAAATCTTCTAATACATATCGAGGGCTTGTGAGTGCTCACAAGAAAGCATCAAATGCTCGCAATTTCACTCAGTGTGATTCATTGCTAATCGGCGATAAATGTGGTGCGCATACTGTTCCTTATATTGAGAGTAAAAATGCAACCGCTCAATTTGAGCATGAGGCAACAACATCAAAAATTTCAGATGATCAACTCTTTTACTGTTTACAGCGCGGTATTGGAGAAGAAGAAGCGATTGCATTGATTGTTAATGGTTTTGCGAAAGAAGTTTTACAACAGCTCCCTATGGAATTTGCCGTTGAAGCGCAAAAGCTTGTAGGCATTTCCTTAGAAGGTAGCGTTGGCTAATTATTTTCGGGTTAAATTTATAAATATCGCATAGATGCGGTTTAAAGAGGCAAAAATGTTAGAAATTAAAAATCTCCATGCAGAAATTGAAGGCAAACCAATCCTTCGGGGTCTTTCCTTGAAAATGAACCCAGGTGAAATTCATGCCATTATGGGGCCAAATGGTTCAGGTAAGAGTACTTTGTCTTACATCCTTTCTGGCAAGGAAGATTATGATATTACTGAGGGTGAAGTCCTTTTTAACGGTGAAAATCTATTAGAGATGGAAGCAGATGAACGAGCGGCAGCAGGTGTCTTTCTCGCTTTCCAATACCCAATTGAAATTCCGGGTGTGACGAATATGAATTTTCTTAAAACAGCAGTGAACGCACAGCGCAATGCCCGTGATGAAGGCGATATGCCAATACCTGAATTCATGAAGCTAGTAAAAGAAAAAGCAAAACATCTTAATGTGAGCGATGAAATGCTCAAACGTTCTTTGAATGTTGGTTTTTCTGGCGGTGAGAAAAAGCGAAATGAAATTTTGCAAATGGCGATGCTAGAGCCTCAGCTTGCTATTTTAGATGAAACAGATAGTGGATTAGATATTGATGCATTAAAAGTCGTTGCAGAAGGCGTGAATGCCTTGCGCGATGCTTCTCGTAGCTTCCTAGTCATTACGCATTATCAGCGCTTGCTTGACTATATTGTGCCAGATCATGTGCATGTTTTGTCTAAAGGTCAGATTGTTAAATCTGGTGATAAATCTTTAGCGCTTGAATTAGAAGCAAATGGGTATGCTGAATTTGTTGATGAAGAAGTGGCGTAATCATTGCCCGCTTTTATTCCCATTCATTCTAAAGCAAAAAGAGTTTTTTAAATGACACAAAGTAATCAAGCTAAAACACCATTTGAAGAATGGATTGCAGCGCATGCAAACGATAGTAATATCACTGATAATGCTAAAGATATATTGGTAAAGCTTGCTGATAAAGGGCTGCCAACACGCCGCACTGAGACTTATAAATATACAGATTTAAAGGCTCTGTTAAAAAAGGCACCTAAAACAATCAATCCATTGATTGATGTTGCAAGTTTGGAGCAAATAATAGCTGGGAATGCCGTTCAAGAAGCGACGCAAATCATTGTGGCAAATGGCAATCTTATTCAAGCAAATGAAGCAAAAGGGATTGTTGTTTCAACGCGCGCACCGTCTGCTTTGCCAAATTTGCCTGAAGGGACAGAAACAGATACCGCGCTTTTACTTGCTTCTAGTCTTGCTTCTCAAGAAATTTCTTTGAATATTAATTCAGATGCTGCGAATGCAGAAAAGCCAATTGAAATCATTTTGATTGGCTCTGGTGATGATGCCTTAATTACAAATAAGCTTGCTATTGAAGTTTCAGGTGATCAATCCCCTGAAATTATTATGACTTATCTTACTTCTGCAAATCCAACAATTTTCAGCTTTGTAGAATGCCATGCTAAATCAGGTGAAGTTTCCATCATTAAAAGGCAAAAGCAAGGGGCTCAATCGGCTCATTTTGAAACTTTTGTGATGTCTCAAACAAGTGACGCTACTTTGAAAGTTAATCAACTGAATTTAGGGGCGCATACAGTGCGCAATGGTCTTTATAGCTGCTTTAACGGCGAGGCAACAGCTCACCTTGATTTATCTGGTGTTACAATTGCAAATGAGAAAGCACATATTGATACAACATTAGTGGTTGATCATGCTGTTGCAAATTGCACGAGTGAAGAGCGTTTTAAAAATGCTATTGGTGGGCAAGCAAAATCTGTTTTTCAGGGCAAAATCATTGTTCAGCCTGATGCGCAAAAAACAGATGCGCGGATGATGTGCCAAAGTTTGCTTCTAAGTGAAGATGCATCAGTTGATGTGAAGCCTGAGCTTGAAATTTTTGCGGATGATGTGCAGTGCGGTCATGGTGCTACCATTGGTGAAATGGATGAAGATCTTCTCTTTTATCTAAAATCACGCGGGCTGCCAGAAAAAGATGCAAAGCGCATGCTTATCTTAGCCTTTTTAAGCGAAAATCTTGAAGAACTTGAAGAGGGTATCGTTAAATCAACGCTTCAACAAGATATTGATGATTATTTAAATATTATCATTGCATAACGGTGATGTGTGGCGCAAGATTCACTCTTTAAAATTGCTAAGGAAAAAATATGTTTGATGTGGAAGCTATTCGTTCTCAATTTCCAGCTTTATCTCTTGAGGTAAATGGCCACCCTCTGACATATTTAGATAATGGTGCATCCGCGCAAAAACCGCAACGTGTTATTGATCGTATTTCAAAAGCTTATTCTTTTGAATATGCTAACGTACACCGTGGTTTGCACCATCTTTCCAATGTGGCAACTGAGAATTTTGAGCAAGCGCGGAAAAAGGTGCAAACATTTATTGGCGCTGAAAAAGAAGAAGAAATTATTTTCACAAAAAGCGCTACGGAAGCATTTAATCTCGTTGCTCATTCATTGATTGCACCAGAGATCCAGCCAGGTGATGAGATTATTATCTCATTAATGGAGCATCATTCAAACATTGTGCCATGGCATTATCTTAAAGAGAGATATGGCGCGGTTATTCGTTGGATTCCTGTACTAGACGATGGCACGCTAGATATGCTTGCTTTTGAGAATTTATTAAACGAAAAAACCAAACTTGTCGCTGTTACGCACATGTCTAATGTATTAGGCACAATCAACCCTATCAATGAAATTTGCGAGAAGGCTCACAGTGTTGGCGCTTATGTTGTTGTTGACGGAGCACAAGCTGCTGTACATGAAAAAATTGATATGACATGGCAAGAATGTGATTTTTATGTCATGACAGGTCATAAGCTTTATGGCCCAAGCGGCATAGGTGTCTTATATGGTCGTCATGATATTTTATCACAAATGAGACCCTTTCTTGGTGGTGGAGAGATGATCAAATCTGTCACGACCGAACATATTGAATATGCAGATTTGCCGCATCGTTTTGAAGCAGGAACGCCGCCTATCGTACAAGCTATTGCCCTTGGGGAGGCCTTGGATTTTCTTACTGAAATTGATATGGGTGCTATTAAAATTCATGAAAAAGAATTGCTAAACTATGCAAATAGCCAAATGGCAGCGCTTGATAAGGTGCGTATCATTGGAAATTGCCCTAGCAAGGGAAGCATAATTACATTTTCGGTTAAAGATATTCATGCCCATGACATATCAGCCATTTTAGATAAATATGGTGTTGCGGTAAGAGCTGGCACCCATTGTGCTGAACCGCTCTTAACACATTTTGGAGAAACATCAACCTGTAGAGCTTCTATGGGTATGTATAATACAAAAGAAGATATAGATCGCTTTATTGAAGCTTTATCTAAAGCTATTCAATTTTTCTCATAGGTTGAGAGCCTATTAATTTTTTACGATATTGTTTGAGTTAAAAGCATTATTTGTCAAAATAGAGTTTCAAGAATACTCTGTATTTTATTTTTAAATACTGAGTATAGAAATAATTCTCTTTAGAAAATACGGATCATTTTTTCTCACATATACATGTGATTGCTTGCAATATTATCCAGCATTTGTTTCCACATCCACAACGCCTTCAATCGTCTTTATGACTGCAATAACATCTGCTGTGGTTTTATATTTCCCCGGTAGCATAATATCCACCTCATGGCGGTCGTTAGGATATTGCACGGTTATTTTAACTTCACCTTTTCCTTTAGCAGAAAGGTGCTTTTTTAAGTTTTCGATAGGATCAATAGAAGAGATAATAATATCAAGATTTGTTTTGACATCATTGATTTTTTGGTCAAGTGATGCTGCAGTTTCCAATTTAAGGCTTGCTTCATCCCCGTTCATTCGACCAGAAATGGTGACAAGAAGATTTGCGCCGGGTGTCAGTAATTCCCTGTAAGAGGCTAGCTGATCTGAGAAAATAATAGCTTCATAATTGCCACTTTGATCCGAAAGGCCAACAAAGCCCATTTTCTTGCCCTTTTTATTACGCCTTTCTTGCAAATAGGTAACGGTTGCAGCAATCTTTCCTAAATTATGTCCTAATTTTAATCTTTTTACAAATTGAGCATATTGCAAAATATTTTTTGCTTTAATTTGCTCTTCATAATCTTGCAAAGGGTGACCGGATAAGAAAAAGCCTAGCGCTTTATTTTCCCATTCTAGCTTTTCAGCGGTTAACCAGCTGTCGCATTCAAGCAGTGGCAGTCCGTTGCTTTGCTCTTTTTCGCCAAAAATATTGATCTGGCCACTAAGACGATTTTGATATTCGCTTTGGGCAAAAGCTAATATTGCCGAAGCATTTTTATATATTTTGGCTCTATTTTTATCAAACTCATCAAAGGCACCACTAACGGCTAAATTTTCTATCACCCGTTTGTTTAGATGCGTGGGGTTAATTCGTTTCGCAAAATCGTCGATTGAGCTAAAGGGTTTATCGCCTCTGACTTCAATAATATGGTCAATGGCGCCTTCGCCAACGCCTTTAACAGCGGCGAGGGCATAAAATATTTTGCCGTCTTTCACGGAAAATTGCGTCATAGAATTGTTTATTGATGGTATTTCAACATCAATTTCCATGCGCTTAGCATCTTCAACAAAAATTTTCAGCTTATCGGTGTTGCCCATATCTAAGGTCATGGAAGCGGCAAGAAACTCTACAGGATAATGGGTTTTTAAATAGGCGGTTTGATAAGCAATAATAGCATAGGCTGCAGCATGGGATTTGTTGAAGCCATAATCTGCAAATTTTGCCATTAATTGAAATATTTCAACGGCCTTTTTCTTTGGAATTTCTCGCTCTACAGCACCTTTGATGAAAATTTCTTGTTGCTTATCCATTTCTGCACGGATTTTTTTACCCATAGCGCGGCGTAATAAATCTGCATCACCGAGGGTATATCCAGCAAGTCTTCTGGCAATTTCCATCACTTGTTCTTGATAGACAATCACACCAAATGTCTCTTCAAGAATGGGAGCCATTTTAGGATGTAAATATTCTGCCTCTTCTTTGCCATGTTTTCGCGCGCAATAAACAGGAATATTTGCCATCGGACCTGGACGATAAAGGGCAACAAGCGCGACAATATCTTCTATCCTATCAGGTTTCATTTCTGAAAGGGCACTACGCATGCCGCTACTTTCCAGCTGGAAAATGCCCACAGCTTGCGCCCCTGCGAGCATCTCATAAGTTGGGGCATCATCAACAGGGATTTGTTCGATATTAATATGAATATCCCTTTGAGTTAACAGTTTGATAGCTTGATCAATAACTGTAAGGGTTTTTAGGCCTAAAAAGTCAAACTTAACTAAGCCAGATGCTTCAGCTAGCTTCATATTAAATTGTGTAACGGGCATATCTGATCGCGGATCAGTATATAACGGGACAAGCTGGGTTAAAGGTCTGTCACCAATAACGATGCCTGCCGCATGGGTTGAAGCATGGCGGTATAAGCCCTCTAGTCGCAATGCGATATCAAAGAGAGTGCCAACGATTTGCTCATTTTCCTGCTCTTCCCGTAATTTGGGCTCTTCTTCAAGTGCTTGTTTTAAAGAAACAGGATTTGCAGGATTTGAAGGAACAAGTTTTGTAATTCTATCAACTTGCCCATAGGGCATATCTAAGACGCGACCAACATCCCGCAAGACAGCGCGGGCTTGTAAAGTTCCAAAGGTAATAATTTGTGCGACTTGATCCGCGCCATATTTATCTCTTACATAGCTAATAACTTCATCGCGTCGATCTTGGCAAAAGTCGATATCAAAGTCAGGCATGGAAACGCGTTCTGGGTTTAAGAAGCGTTCAAATAATAAGCCATAGCGCAAAGGGTCTACATCTGTGATCAACAAGACCCACGCAACAAGCGAACCCGCACCAGACCCCCGACCAGGGCCTACGGGTATATCTTGTTCTTTTGCCCATTTGATGAAATCAGATACAATGAGAAAATAGCCAGGGAATTGCATGCGGCGAATAATGGAAAGTTCATATTCCAGTCGCTCTTCATACATTTGGAGGGTATGTTCAGGAGCTAGCCCATGAGCTTCAAGCCGCTTTTTTAAGCCCTCTCTTGCCTGTTCATCTAATTCATTAGCTTCCGCTTCTAAGTCATTGAGTTTTAAGTCATATCGGGGTAAGATGGGGCTATGTTCGCTAGGGGCAAAAGAACATCTTTTAGCAATTTCAATTGTGCTATTAAGCGCTTGTGGTAAATCACTAAATAGGCTTGCCACTTCGCTTGCCGTTTTAAAATAATGTTCAGCCGTTAAGGAGCGTCGCTCTTGATCAGATATGCGAGTACCTGCTGCAATTGCTAGTAGAGCATCATGGGCGTCATAATCACCTTTTTCTTTAAAATAAGGTTCTACAGTTGCAACAATTGGCAAGGACAGTTTGTTGGCTATGTCAATAAGTTTCGGCTCTATCAGGCGTTGCTCATTTAATTGGTGTCGTTGAATTTCAATATAGAAATGATCTTTAAAGCAATCACTCAGATTCTCAGCTATCTTCAGCGCTGAAACAGCGTCCCCATTATGAATGAGACGATCTATAGGCCCTTTGCTCCCCCCTGAAAGACAAATTAAACCCTCAGGCTGTTTTAATATTTCTTGAAAGCTAATTTGAGCGTCACCATCACGACTATTCGCAAAGAGATCGGATGAAAGCTGCATCATGCGCGCATAGCCAGTTTCATCTTTTGCAATAAGAACAAGGGTCGGTAGGGCTGTGCGATCTAGCTTCGTGCCTGGATCAATTATGATGGCTTCTTGAGAAAAATCAATAGTGAGCTCAACAGCTACAATAGGCTGTATCCCAGCCTTGATTGCTTTTTGGGAAAACTCTAAAGCCCCAAATAGATTGTTGGTATCTGCTATGCCAAGCGCAGGCATTTCCATTTCGCTTGCTAATTTGATCACATCCCCAATTTGCAAAGCTCCTTCCAGCAAAGAATAGGCCGAATGGAATCGTAAATGAATAAAGGAATGTGTCACTGCTTGAACTACCTAGATTATTTTTACCAGTCTTAAAGATGAACATTTTTTCAGTAATATATCAATTCATATTATTGGCTTTCCCCTTGTTTTAAATAAAAATTTTTGGCCAAGATAAGAAAATTCTATTCTTTGCTGAAATCAAATATTAATAAGATTTTAACCATAATGGGGCATATTTTGCCTAGTTCTATATTACACAAGAAGGGTAATAAATGCGTCAGCATCGTGCAGGTCAAGAATTGACATCCCAGCATAGAAAAAAATATAATCAGCCTTTAACATCTTCATTTAATACCGCTGATTCTTCTTTTATCTCTCAAAAAAGAGGTCAAATCCTAGAGCAACAGAAGATGACCTTTTATAAAGGGGCTTTTTTTGGGGCTTGCGCTCTATTATTATGCTCTGTTGTTGGGATATTTTATCTCTCTTTTCTTATGGCGGATAATGCAAAGAAATTTTCCCAAACAGAAAATAACTATAATATTGAACGTGATGAATTAAGAGATGCACTTGATTTTACGCTTGGTGAGTTAGACTTTCATAAATCAGATAAGAAATCAGCTTTAGAAAATAAGCTCCTAAAGTTGCAAGAACAGCAGCAAAAGTTGAAAGCGCATCATGAAATGATGAAAGAGCTTTTTAAAGAAAAGCAAGTCAAAGCCATTATTAAGCGCAACGAAAAATCTGCAATCGCTAATACACTTGCTTTTTTTGAAGAGCAATTTGGTGTTGAGACCCTTTATCCAAATACGGAAAATATTTTAACGGCAGGCATGACTTCTAAACGCCGTATTTTAACATCGGATTCTCCTGCCTCGCAAATTAATCAAATACGCCATTTGGAAGATGATGTAGAGCGCTCTAGCATTCAGCAAAAAGCATTGCTAGCAAGCTTATCCAATTTGGTCGAAAATTATGTGAATGAAAAAGCGCAGCGCTTAAGACCTTTAGGCGTGAAAGAAGTGACACATAAGAGCCAGCTTAATAATATAAGTGGGATTGGCGGCCCTTTAATTGATAATGGTTTGACGCAAGATCCATTTATCAATTCGCATGTCGATAAAATAGATATCTCTCTAGCAAAGCTTGCTTTTATCAATGGTCAAGCGCGAAAGATACCCATTGGTTCGCCAATGAAAAGAATGAATATAAGCAGTCCTTACGGGTTCAGGAGTGATCCTTTTGTAAAACGAAGAACTATGCATGCAGGTGTTGATTTTCGTGCAAGAACAGGCACGGCAGTTACATCAACTGCAGACGGAGTTGTCACAAAAGCAGGAACATATGGCGGCTATGGCAAGCTGATAGAAATTAAGCATGCAAATGGCTTTACAACGCGCTATGCGCATTTAAGTCATATTTCTGTTAAACGTGGACAAAAGATAAGCAAAGGCATTCAAATAGGCAAGGTGGGTAGCACAGGCAGAAGCACAGGTCCACATCTACATTATGAAGTTCGCAAAAATAATCGCGCGATAAACCCGCATAGTTTTGTTCATGGCAGGGTATGATTTATGAAGATAATGGTATAAACAATAGCAAGGGTCTGCAAAAGAGCAGACCCTTTATTTATGATAATAGCATTGCAGAAATTTATGACAAATACAGCGCATTTTGAAATTTTCTTATCTATTCCTCCAGGGCTTGAAAGAGCTGGCAAAAGGGAAGCAAAGGAAAAAGGCTTTGAAAATCCTAAAGCAGTGCAGGGGGGTGTTGTTTTTCAAGGGGGGTGGGAAGACGTCTGGTGTGCTAATCTTACCTTAAGATCTCCAAGTAAAATATTAGCAAGGATTGGCGAATTTCGTGTTGTCCATTTGGCACAACTCGATAAAAAAGCAAGGCAATTTCCATGGGGAAATTATTTGCACCAAGGCTGCGCTATTCGAGTGGATGCCACTTGCAGGCGATCAAAAATATATCATGAAAAAGCGGTCAAGCAGCGCTTTGAAACGGCATTAAAAGAAGAGTTTAAAGCGCAGATTGACCCAAAAGCTGATATTAAAATCCAACTTCGCATCGAAGACAATATTTGTGTTGTTAGTTTGGACACATCAGGAGAATTGCTCCATAAGCGCGGCAATAAACAAGCTTTAAATAAAGCACCGATGCGCGAAAATCTCGCGGCTCTTTTCTTAGGTTTAGCAAAGTTTAATGGCGAAGAGACGGTTTTAGATCCCATGTGCGGTTCTGGTACGTTCATTTTAGAAGCCGCTGAAATGGCATCAGGCCTTTATCCAGGGCGCAATCGTTCTTTTGCTTTCGAGTATTTTAAATCATTTAATGAGAAAAAATGGCAGCAGTTGAAGCAATCACAAACGGCAAAAAAGCCTGACACGCGTTTTTTTGGTTCTGATAAGGATGCAGGCGCGATAAGAATTTCAAAGCAAAATGCTCAAAGTGCTGATATTGAGGCTATTAGCCATTTTGAAAATATAGATATAGAAGAATTAGTCCCGCCTGATTGTGCCCCCGGTCTGGTCATTGCTAATCCACCTTATGGCGCTAGAATTGGCAATATGAAGCAGTTGCATGCTCTTTATGCGCTGTTTGGTCTGGTCATGAAAAAACGTTTTCAAGGCTGGCGCATAGCAATTATTACCAATGAGCAAGCCTTAGCTGACGCTACCAAGCTATCATTCACCTCGACAAGCCCGATCATTGACCATGGCGG
>WTKA01000031.1 GCA_011524605.1 Hyphomicrobiales bacterium
GTTACCTGATAGCTGGCTTGCAAGCGGGTTTGCAGAGAAAGCAGGTTAGCGGCTGCTTCTTCTTGGTTTGCCAGCTCAATATCAGACAAAACAGTTTTTGAGAAATTAGCAGTAAACTCATGGCGCTCTTTTGCCGCCTCAATAATTGTCCGTGTTGTTGTGATATCCTGCCAAATCTGATCTAATGTTTGCTCGCCTTGACCATTCACGGGAATTGCCTGACCAACACTCACACGTATGGCATGGTATAGATCTGCCTTCATGTCCGTGCCTTCGCTCGTTACAGCAGGAGCAAGGTTAGAAGCTGATAAAACAGAAAGCGTTTTTAGATAGCTGGTGAAGCCAACTTCATTGGCCTGCATGCCAACATCAACGGCAACGGTTGAATCAAGGCGGATTTGAATAGTTTCCCTCGCTTCTGCAATAAGCGTCGGGTCACCCTTATACCACAACACCGTATTATTCGTGCTATCAACACTACCATCACCATCAATAAGCGCTGTTTCCACATCCGCAGCGGCAATTGTGCCCCCTGCAGTGTTCAGGCGCTGGGGAAGGCCATTGCCATCAATATCAAAAAAGGCATCAGCCGCATCAAAGCTTGCTTTAGCACGTAAATCAGTGAGCGCGATTTGCTCAATGCGCTCTTCAAGCTTTTTAGCAAAATTTGTTGCTGTATCTGCTGCTGAAAGCCCAATTGGGAATTCATCATTATTTGTTAAAATAGGCTCGCCCGTGAGAGGATCTAAAATATCACGAGACCCAGCGGATAAGGTCACTTCATAGACCCCATCTTCCATATCGTCGCCTAAAGTGAAACGAACGGTAACGGATGCGCTATCTGAAATAGGGGGTACATCTAGGAAATCAAAAGTAACAGCATCTATTTTTTGTTCTGCAGGGTTAGTTGCTGTATTATCAAAATTACCACCAGCTACAACAGCCGAGCCAGAGGCTGTGACATGCGCGCCATATTCAATTTCAATATCGCCATTCTCATCAACGCTAGCGCGCCCCATACCGCTTTCATTGATAAAATCTAAAACATCATTGCCAGACACACCCAAACCTATTGTTAATGTTTCTGAATTGCCTGCCGCATCTGTTAAGGTAAAATCACCTGCGCCTAAATCAGCACCAAATACTGCTGTTGCATCATCAGCAAGAACTGCCCCTGGTGTAATAAGAGAGTCATAACTATTGCTATGCGTCACTGTTAAATTCGTCATTGAACTTTCAACGCTTAAAATTTTCAAGCCATAGGGGTGAGCGCCTGCGCCATCCTCGGATAATGTGATTAAACCGCCAGCATCATCTGCTAAAATCAAGCGACCCATAACGCTATCGGCTTGCGTTGTAGACGGCCCTATATTGGCATCGATAAATTCTTGCAGAACCGTATTAAAACCATCCTTACCGCTACGTACATCACCATTCATAATCGTGTCATAATTTTCAGTTGGCGCTGTGTTTGTTTCAGCCCCACCAAAAATATAGCGTCCACCAATGCGGCGGTTAAAATGCTCGATCATTTCTTGCAAAGATGTATCGGCAGTTACTTGCTCAATAACCTGATTACCATCAATGGTTTCATAATTAGATTCAAACATTTCAGATCGCGTTGTCGCACGTAATTCAGACATTCTATTCATAATCGTGTCTGTCACTGCGAGACGGCTATCAATAAGGGATATTGTATCTTGATAACCCGTCACTTCATTCAATCTGTTGCGAACAGATAATGATTCAACGCGCTTAATATCAAGACCTGAATAATAATCAGTTTTATAGCCTGTTGAAAGCTTAAGCTGCTCTTCAGTATATTGTGTGGATAGACGGCTAATGGATTCTGTTAATTGGTGAATACGTCCGATTGCTGAAGTTGCCATAATATCTACCTTAATAAATTTCTACTCTATAAGACCCATTAAAAAGTCACTAAACCAATTGTAAAATTTGTTGCATCAATTCATCTGTCGCTTGCACAATCTTGGCATTGGCTGAAAAGGCTTGCTGAAGCTCAATAAGCATTGCCATTTCTTCATCAACAGACACGCCAGCAGTTTGCAAATGACGCTCATTAATCGCATTATATGTTGTTTCAACAGATGTCTGCATTGATGTTTGTGCCGCCACTTGATAGCCAACCTTTGAAACGATTTGCTGGGTAAATAGCCCCAATGTCCCTTTGAAAGGAGACTGAGCAGCACCAATGCCCGTATTTGGCCCCATTTCATATTCGGTGTTCACCAACCCATCAAGCATGGTCAGAACGCGATCCGTATTCCCTGATGGGGTAGCTGCACCTGATGTTGCATCATACACATTTAAAGCGGCTAAATTATCTTCCAATAATGGGTTAACAACGATACGCCCTGCAAAGCCTTGCTTTTGCCAACGATATTCGCCATTTGGCATCACTTCTGTAATCCCTTGATAAGCATCTCCGCTTTCTAAAGTAAAGAAAGGAAGCTGCGTCACCGGATCATTGCCAATCGAATTTTGCACCGCTTGGGTCGCAATCACACTCATACTCATCGAATTGATAGAGAGTGACGCGCCTACCGCTGATGTCATGTCCTGAATGGCAAAACCCATACCAGGCCCGACTTGTGCACTTGTTTGGATTTGGCCTGTACCAGTAGGGGCAACGCCACCCGCAACTACAAAACCCAAACCATTATCACTCAGTGCTTCATTGCTGTTAAAAGCAGCGACCATTGACGCTTCATCCGTCATATCAAGCGTGATAACCTCATAATAAGGCGCGTCACTATCTTGATTAATTCTATCAAAACCAGGAGAAGCAATATTTGAATTGTGGATGAATTTAATTGTATGACTGGTTTCAATTGAATTTGCCGTTGTCACATCAAAATTAACTGTCCATTCAGTACCCTCTGGCAGATCACGGTTTACAGCGGCACCATTTTCAGGAAAGGCCGTTGTATCAAGCTCAAAAAGAAAATCACCGCCAACATTTGTACTATCTGCCGTATAGCGAACATCTGACAAAGCTTTTGCTAAATAATGCGCCATATGATCCAGCTGGTCTTGCGCTTCTACTAATATTTCATCGCGCATTTCACGATAGGCATTGATCTGCCCTGAGCGAATAATCCCATCTGCTAATAAATCAGTGCTAGAACCTGTGCTTGTTGTGAGGCTGACTGTGCCAACATTACGCTGCGAGTCTATTTGAGAATATTGCGTGTAAGCATTCACGACGCCCGCACCATCAAATTCAAGTAATACACGCTCTTGAGAAAATAAGGTTGCACCCCCTGCTGTATGCAAGAGAACGCCGCCATCATTTTGTTCAATGACACGAATATCCATCATCTCAGCTAATTTGCTAATAATATTATCTCGGCGGTCAAGATTATTAGGATTATTATTAGCCCCATGCACATCACGCTTCACTGCATTATTCACAGTTTCAAGCTCTTCTAATAAGAGATTGGCTTCATCCACAAGATCAGACATCGCCGTTTCAGCTTCCGTCCGTATGAACTGAACTTGATCTGTCATATCATTCAAACGTTGCGCTAAGTTTGTTGCTTCATTTAGCACATATTGACGAACAGCTTGGTCGTCAGGCGCAGCATTTAACTGCTGAATAGCGTTGACAAAATTATCATATGTTTTTTGGAGCGAGCTATCGGAATCAATCGTGCCATAAACTTCTTCTAAACGTGACAACGCATCTAACTTTGTTGTTGCCTGTGTATATTCTGATGTTTGGTAACGCAGCTGTTTTTGAACATAGATATCAACTTGGCGTTCAACAGCTGTAATTTCAATACCGGAACTGCCTGATTGATAGGCAAGTGGTGATGTTACCGCCACTTTACGTGTATAATCATCAGAGCCTGCATTGGCAACATTCGTGGATGTTAAGCTCAATTGACGCTGAGTAACATCCATGCCTTGAAGCGCTGTGCTAAGTGCGGTTGACAAACTACCCATGAGACTAAACTCCTAAAACAAAATCTTTTATGAATATGCTATGAACATCATGCACTATCATCAGCGCAAAGTGATATTCAGCGATATAAAACTTAAATCAAATATTGAACAAACATATAAGCAAGAGTGAATGCGCGGGCTGATATACGCAGGCACAAAATTATCAGCCCGAGCGATTCATGAAGCGATTATCGCTTCATATTCAAGACTTCTTGCAACATTTCATCAGATGTTGAAACGATACGTGTGTTTGCGGCATAGGCCTGTTGCGTCACAATCAGCTTAGTAAACTCATCTGCGATATCCACGTTGGAGGATTCAAGCGTTCCGCCATTTAATGTTGCGCCAGATGTACCATACATAGCGATGGGTGGGCCTGATTCTGATGTTTCAAGGAAGACACCACCGTCCAAGCGACGTAGATTATTGTCGGCATTGAAGCGCGTGAGCTGAATTTCAGCTTGGTCAATTGACACACCATTTGAGTAAAGCGCACGAATACGGTTTTCAGAGGTGATTGTCACTTCCACAAATTCACCCGAGCCATAACCATTTTGTCCAAGATCATTAATCGTTACCTGACCATCTGAGTCAGCAAAGTTGGTCAGCCCTAAACCACCGAGGCCAAAATTTAACGTGATGTCACCATAGGGTGCTGTTGTGCTATCACCGATATATTCAACACCATCAATAATCATTGCATCGCCGCCGCCTAGACCACCAGTGCCAGGAATTGAAATTGAAGTTTGTGATGCGGCTGCTACGGCACCTGAGCCAGCATATGCTTGACCCGTGGCATTAGCGCCGCCAGTTACATCAGCAGCTCCATGAACAGTATGATCAACACCCGTTAATGTTGTTAAAGCGCCTGTTGCGTCAAATTGAGCTGTTCCCATTTGTTCCCAAATCACGCCTGTGCCGCCAACTCGACCGCCATTCACATTTAGCTTATCATTCTTATATTGATAAAGATGATATTGTGTTGGATCAGCTGAATCTTGCGCCCAACGGAATTGCATGTTGATTGGCGCACCATTTGGGTTATAGACTGTGATTGCACCGCCCGTGATTGAAGCATCAAGGAAAGATTGCTCATTATCAGTTGTGATTTGAGATTGACCTACGCCCGTTACGCCATCCGCAGCCGTTGGATCCCAAATACCATTGCCATCTGCTGTGAGTGGCGTTACTGGAATATTCAGCTCATAGGTCAAAGATGATGTTGCTTTTGGCTGAAGATTACCCGTATCAAGCTGAATGATATCTGGCAATGTACCTGCAACGTTACCCGTTGTGCGGTCAACATCAAGGCCTTTAAGATAATAGCCAGCGCCATTGACGAGATAGCCATTTTTATCAAGATCAAAATCGCCACGGCGTGTGAAGTTATCCGTACCATAAAAAGTAGGATAGCCATCAGCAAGACTAACTGGCGCTTCCACAGTGAAATAACCATCACCGTTAATCGCCATATGTGTTTCACGATATGAATTTGTTAAGCCACCTTGCACATCCATTGTGCCGCGTGCAAAAGCGAGTGTACCGCTTGAACGCTGCAATGTTGCTGTGTCAGATGGAATTAAATCTACGAAATAGCTTTCAGTACGTTTGAAGCCAGTTGTCCGAGAGTTTGAGATGTTTCCCGAAATATGTTCGAGAGCCAATGAATTGCCGCGTAAACCTGTTACTGCTGCCTGCATTGCCTGATACACACCCATTAGTCTACTCCTTACCCAAAATACGCTTTATACAAATTAATTTTACAAGTGGTTGGTAACCGCAAATCTATGTTGCAAGGGGTGTGCCAGTTTTTACAAATAAAAAATATTTAATAAAATCAATGCTTTAATTTTTCACACTTTTAGACAAACAATAAAAAGGGGCATTTTTTTCCTAGTAAGGCGGTAAAAACATCCCGTTCTAGCCATGCTAGGTATTTTTTGACCGACCTATATTAGAGCCTATATAATTGCAATATGGATCATTTAAGTGTATAGCAATTTTGCTTTATAGAATAAGCGTTTTATTAACCCCCAAATTTTGAATGGAGAAGCAAATGGGTTATCGCGTCGCTGTCGTGGGCGCGACAGGCAATGTCGGTCATGAATTATTAAATATTTTAGCAGAGCGGGATTTTCCAGCAGACACAGTGTTGCCTGTTGCATCGCGCAAATCTAAAGGCCGTGAAGTCACGTTTGGGGATACCACATTAAAATGCGAAGCGCTTGAGCAAGTTGATTTCTCTAAATTTGACATCTGCCTCATGTCAGCAGGCGGGGATCTTTCAAAAGAATGGTCGCCAAAAATCGGAGAGCAAGGCTGTGTTGTCATCGACAATAGTTCAGCTTGGCGCATGCACGCAGATGTTCCTTTGATTGTACCTGAAGTGAACCCTGATGATGTGGAAGGCTATTCAAAGCTGAATATTATCGCTAACCCCAATTGCTCAACGGCTCAGCTGGTTGTTGCTTTAAAGCCTTTACATGATGCAGCGAAGATTAAGCGCGTTGTTGTCTCGACCTATCAATCTGTTTCAGGTTCTGGCAAGGCGGGCGCTGATGAGCTGTTTAACCAAACGCGTGCTATCTATGTGAACGATCCTGTGGAGCCTCAGCAATTTACGAAGCAAATTGCGTTTAACTGTATTCCGCATATTGATGTATTCATGGAAGACGGCACCACAAAAGAAGAATGGAAAATGGTTGCTGAAACCAAAAAAATGCTTGATCCAAAAATCAAGCTAACGGCAACGGCTGTTCGTGTGCCTGTTTTTGTCGGTCATTCTGAAGCTGTGAATATTGAATTTGAAAATGAAATTACGGAAGAAGAAGCACGTAATATTCTGCGCGAAGCACCGGGCTGTATGGTCGTTGATAAGCGCGAAGATGGTGGCTATATCACCCCTGTTGAATGTGCTGGCGAATATGCGACTTTCATCTCTCGCATCCGCGAAGATGCAACAGTGGAAAATGGCCTCAACATGTGGGTTGTTTCTGACAATTTACGTAAAGGCGCCGCGCTTAACGCTGTGCAGATCGCTGAAACACTTGTAAACAAAGGCCTCTTAAAAGGCGCGTAATAAAAATATATTTTATCTATCAAAGGCGTAAAGGGTAACTTTTGCGCCTTTTTCTTAAAATCGGGTCGTCAAATGACTTTGTTTTTTATAGGCTATTATAAAAAGCAATAAGTATAGGCGCCGCTCATGACATTATATAATAATGAAAAAAACGATAGTCATTATCAGCTTGTACAAAATATGATTGAATGGCTGCATGAAAACTATCAAAGCCAACCTGATATGAAGCAGCTTTCCCATGCTATGGGAAAAAAGCCGCAAGAATTGACCCATATTTTCAAACAATGGGCTGGTATAACACCCATGACTTTTTTACAAGCGCTCACTCTTGACCATGCTCGCCACCTATTACGCGAAAAATCCACCATATTAGAGGCAAGTTTAGACTTAGGCTTCTCATCACCTGCCCGCTTACATGATTTATTTATTAGCCATGAAGCTATGTCCCCAGGTGTTTATAAAGCAAAAGGAGCAGGGCTTGTGCTAACTTATGGCTTTCACCCCTCCCCCTTTGGCATAGCGCTTCTTATTATGACAGAAAAAGGCATTGCGGGCTTAGGCTTTTGTGAAGACACAAAACAAGATAAGGATCGGGCACTTGAAGATATGATGGGGCGCTGGCCGAATGCAAATTTTATAGAAGCTCCCGATAAAACACTGCCCCCAATGGAAAGAATTTTCTCTAAGCATGAATGGCAACAAGAGCAGCCTTTAAAAATTGTTATGATTGGGACTGATTTTGAAATTCGTGTATGGGAAACACTATTAAAAATTCCTTTTGGCTTTGCAACAACCTATGGCGATATTGCAAAATTTTTAGACAAGCCAAAAGCGGCTCGAGCTGTCGGCAGAGCTGTCGGTAAAAACCCAATCAGCTTTGTTGTCCCCTGCCATCGTGTTTTAGGCAATAGCGGCGCAATAACAGGTTACCATTGGGGTATTACTAGAAAAAAAGCAATCCTAGGCTGGGAAACAGGCCTTGTTTGACGCATAACTTCTCCTCGATTTGACTATAAAATTAACCATATTTTCGACATTTATCATTGAACAAGATCAAATTGTCGCTTTTTTCCAAAAATAATGGCATATTATATCCTTAATTTAGTGTTAACAAACATTGAAATGATATTTGCCCTTATCTGACTGATAAAAGATATATTATGGGACTATATTTTTGGACTATATATTTTTTAAACTGCAATGCTTAAAGCAGCGGTAATCAGTTGGTTAAAATGAATGAGAAAGAAAATAGGTTTATGACTTTTTTTTATAAGTTGATGCAAGCCAAGCATATCTTAAAAAAACACAAGCTTATCATAACCATTATGACATGCCTGTTTGTAAGCGCATGCGCAACAATGAGTACATTTCAAGGCTCTAATACGGGCGCAAATCCTTCTTTCTTGCCCGTTGCACAATCAGCTGCATTGGGAAATGGCAATTATAAAGTCGCCCTATTATTACCTTCAACAGCGCCGGGACAAGGAGCGATTATCGCACAATCCTTGCGCAATGCAGTGGAAATGGCGCTTGTTGATATTAGGCAGCATAATTTAGAAGTCATCCCTTATGACACAAAAGGCACAGCGGATGGTGCAGCTCTTGCCTCTCGGGAAGCGATCGCACAAGGCGCGAAACTCATCATTGGCCCTGTGTTTTCTCCAAGTGTAAAAGCGGTAAGACAAGTTGTTGCAACAACGAATACGCCAGCAATTGCTTTTTCTACAGATAGAACAGCAGCAGGCGGCAATGTATTCCTGCTTAGCTTTTTGCCAAAACAATCTATCTCACGCATTATCGCCTATGCGGCAGAGCAAGAAAATAAGTCAATTGCAGCGCTTATCCCGCAAAATAGTTTTGGCTCGCTTGCAGAAGCTGCATTACAAGAAACAGTGCCTCAAGTGAATGCGCGCGTAACATCAATTGCAAGCTATCAAGGCACTTCATCTGAAATCCGTGGTGCCTTTGGAGAGATTGGAGCAAGTGTGACAGGGGCAGCCCCCAGCGCTAACGCCTTACTGCTGCCTGACAATGCACAAGCTGCGGCAATCATCGCCTCTCAATTTAAAGATTTTGATATTCATACAGATAAGGTCAAAGTTTTAGGCAGTGGCCAATGGTATGATCCTGCTATTTGGTCTATACCAGCACTTAATGGCGCTTGGTTTGCAGCACCAGACCCGAACGCATGGAGCAAGTTTAGAGCTGAGTATAAAACTAGATATGGCACTGACCCTAGCCGCGTTGCAACTTTATCTTATGATGCAACAAGTTTAGTTGCTGCCCTTGAACAAGTGACGAATGGCAATATCACAGCAACACAATTAACATCATCAACAGGCTTTAACGGTGTGGATGGCTTATTCCGCTTTTTACCTAATGGCGAAAATCAGCGTGGCCTTGCTGTTTTAGAGATCACAAATGGTAGTGCAACTGTGATCGATAATGCACCTTCTTCATTCTCTTCTTCTATATTCTAAAAACAGTTTAAATGAGATGAAATAAAGTAGAATATAAAAAAAGCGCAGCTCTAAAAACTGCGCCTTTTTTTGCTTTTAATGTCTAGAATATTTAATAGATCAAAAAATTAATCAATATAATAGCGCAAGCCTAAACGGATATCATGTGCAACGATATCGTTAATATTTATCGGAACGCTGGCACCTGAGAATGATGGTTCAATATCTAACTCTCCAAGATCTGTGTAGCGATAATTAAAATCTAAAGATGCGTGTTTCGTAAGATCATAAGATGCGCCTGCTTGTACATTCCAAGCAAAATCTAAGTAATCATCGCCATCACTTGATAAAGTACCGAGTGTCATGTTTTTAGCATGGTGAGAGGCAAAGCCAACACCACCACCAATATATGGCGTTAGGCCACTGAAATGACCAATATCGTAATAAGCATTAGCAAATACAGCATAGCTATCTAGGTCTGATGATAGTTCACACACAACTGTAGCTGCACTACAATTCATTGCAATATCACGAACTGCTCTATATTCGCCAGTAACATCAACTCTAAAGTTTTCAGTTAATGCAACCCCTAGCCCAGCACCAACATTGAGCCCAAGGCTAGGCCATTCTATATCAAGTGCATCTGTTAGAGATGAGCCATCAGTTTCACGATAAAAATCTAGAGATCCATCTAGGCGAACATAAGGGAATACACTTGATGGCTGCGCAACGGGACCTGGGTCTTTAAACACAGGCGGCATAGTTGGCGGCGGCGGTGGTGGTGGGGGCATACGCGGCATATCAGCACTTAAGGCTGGTGCGACAGACGCTGAAATAACGGCTATGCCGCTAAGAAGCGCATAGAAAAATTTTGGCATAATATATAACCTCTTACCATTCTGGCAATCTAAAAATAGAATAGCCTTCTGTTGCTTACGAGATTACAATGCCTAAACATGGTTAATTTCATCTTAACCATGTTTATTTTTCTTTTTTTAAGCTTTATTCTTTCACTTTTTGTCGAATACTACCTCTTTTGCTTGCACATGATTTTGAGCAATATTTAACATCGTCCCAAACTTTTTCCCATTTTTTCCGCCAAGTAAAAGGCCTATCACATACAGGGCATATCTTTTTTGGCAAATCACGTTTTTTTCTCATGTCATATCTTTCAAGAAAAGATGGCTATCATGCCTGATAGCAATTTTTTTATCATCGCTCATACGATCATATGTTTTATACATCATCGCGATACGGTGATTATCTTGGAGTTTATCGCGATTGCGTTCTAAAAAATCCCAATATAAATAGTTAAAAGGACAAGCATCAGAACCATTTTTTTTGCTTATTTTATAGCTACAAGTTTTGCAATAGTTAGACATTTTATTAATATAGCTGCCGCTGGAAGCATAAGGTTTGCTGGCAAGATAGCCACCATCGGCAAATAAAATCATACCGCTTACATTTGGTAGCTCCACCCATTCATAAGCATCTGCATAAACAATTAAAAACCATTCATTGACATATTTTGGATCAATAGCAGCAAGTAAAGCAAAATTCCCCAACACCATTAAACGTTGAATATGATGGGCATAGGCATTTTCTTTTGTTTCTAAAACACATTGGCGGATACAATTCATTTTTGTTTGCCCTGTCCAATAAAAATCTGGCAAGTGATGTCCCGCCTCAAAGAAATTTTCATCCGCATATTCAGGCATTTTAAGCCAATATATGCCTCGAACATATTCACGCCAGCCAATAATTTGCCTTATAAAGCCTTCCACGGCATTCAAAGGGGCTTTGCCTTGGTGATAGAATTTTTCCACCGCCTTGACGCATTCCAAAGGATCTAACAAACCGCAATTAAGGTAAAAACTAATATGTGAATGATACATCCAAGGCTCCCCTTGTATCATCGCATCTTGATAATCACCAAAATAGCAAAGCCTTTCTCGTAGAAATTTTTCAAAAACAGATAGGGCATCCTGACGTGTCACGGCAAAGAAGAAAGGGTCTAAATCTCCAAAATGATCGGAGAATTTTTCTTCCACCAATTGGATAACATCTTGCGTTATCGCATCTATAGGCGCTTGATAGGGTGTTGGAATATTAAGCCCTTGCTTTGGAGGCTTCCTATTCTCTGCATCATAATTCCATTTGCCGCCCACCGGCTTTTCGCCATCCATCAATATATTATATTTCTTACGCAAATCACGATATAGATATTCCATACGCAGCTGTTTACGGCCTTTTGCCCAACTGATAAAAATATCAGGGGAACATAAAAACCGATCATCTTCTCTTATTTCCACTGGAATATTGAAATCAGCTTCCCAGCTCTGCATATCTTTCAAAACACGATATTCGCCAGGAAATGTAGCTATAATATAATCAAATTGATTAGAACAAAGTTGTCGGGCAACCTCCCCTTTCAGGGATTGACTATTGTCAGGATCATCTAACTTTATATAATCAACTTGATAGCCTTGTTCTTTTAGAGATAAAGCAAAATGGCGCATAGCAGAGAATAAAAACGCAATCTTCTTTTTGTGATGCTTCACATAGCGTGCTTCATCCCAAACCTCGCACATCAAGACTAGATCTTTAGCTTTATCTATACCTTGTAAAACAGCAATATTTTCAGAGAGTTGATCTGCTAAAACTATTCTTAATGCAGTCATAATATTCCCGCTCCTTTTTTGCTTAATATTGGGAGCAAGAGAAAAAAGGCAAGACTATTTGGCTATTAATTCAAACCGAATTGAACAAAATTATAGGCTCTGAGCCAAGGACTTATAAATATAAATAGAGCGAACCAAGCATACATGATGCTTGGTTGTTTTTAAAAAATATTCTTTAACTTCAACGGCAGTTACTTATTCATGATTTCTGCAATATCTTCATCAGACGCTTCAAGCGCTTCTTCTGATGTCACAAGCCCATTAAACGCATCATTTATATTCTCTCCTACAACAAGACCAATTGCTGGCCATTGCTCAATTAAGGGACGATAGTGAGGGATCGCCTCAGATAACATTTGCAATTTTAATTTGATAAAATTTGGATGAATCTCTGAAAATTTTTTAATAATTTCAGGATTGTCAGCAACAGAGGTCCGTGTAAAATCTGCAAAATTAGCACGCATCGCAATTTTTGTTGCCACTTCTTCACTTGTTGCCCATTCAATAAAAGCAAAGGCAGCATCAGGGTTTTCAGCATTCATCGGTATGCCCATTCCATGGACAGCAATTGCTGGAAAACGACCATATGGGCCTTCTGGAATGGCTGCAATTTCTATTTTATCAATAAATTTATTTTTCTCAGGGTTAAGAATGCGCGAAATAGGGCCTGTGCCATCAAAAACCATCGCAACTTTCCCTGAGTGCATCGCTGCAACGATGTCATTCGTATTGTAATTTTCAATGCCTGAAGGCCCATAATTTTGTAAAAGTTTGGTATAAAAATCTAATGCCTCCACCCCCTCTGGCGAGTTCATTGCCGGTGTAAGATCGGTTGGGTAATTTTTGAAAAATTTACCTCCAAATGCGCGCATAATTTGAGGATAAACAAACATATTAAACCCTTGTCCAGGTACAGCGCGCATAGCAGCACCTGCAGTTTTTTCGGTGTGTATGTTCTGTGCTATTTCATAGACTTCTTCCCAAGTTTTTGGAGGCGATGTATAGCCTGCTTCTTCCAATATATCTTTTCGGTAGGCCATAACACTTGTAGCCGCTAGAAAGGGAATGCCCCAATAGCTATCGTTAACGAGAAAGCTATCTAATGGACCTGATAAAAGATCGCCTTTTGTTGGCATTGCTTCTAATTTATCTGATACAGGCTGCAACCAACCTGCATTAATCCATTTTTGCAATTGAATTGCTGGTACATGCACAACATCAATCGCTTGATTGCCATTGTTAAAAGAAGAAGCCATACTCCTTTCAAACATATTTTGTTCAATAATATTTATATTCGCTTTAATACCTGTTTTATTCTCAAAATCGCTCTCTAATTCAGCTAATGCTCTTGTATAAGACATTGAGAACATAAGAATATTTAATTCTTTTGCGTGGGATAACGTTGTGCTAGCTAATAAAGTGAGTAAGAGTATAGAGAAAAGTTTTACTATTGAAGTTCTTATGCTGAAAAAATTCATTTCCAATTCCATATTTATCTTTTTTAGAATGCCGCCCTTTAAATATTAGAGCCTTAAAAATAGAACACAAAAACCATTAAGAAATATTATACAGCGCCCATACTTCACTCGCTGAAAAACAATTGCAGCAAATATTATTCCAATGCGTAAAAGCTTGATTACCAACATAGGTAAGATTGTATCAAACGGCCTCAGCCCATGCG
>WTKA01000135.1 GCA_011524605.1 Hyphomicrobiales bacterium
GAGTATCTTCTAGCCAGAAAATTTGCCTGATTTAGGGAAGCCGCGTGGGACTATGCGGCCTGCGCTGGCGCGGGCAGCGATCCATTCAGCAAGCTCTGTTTCCTTGCGCATACGCCCTGCTGGATCAGGCCAGCTTAGCCCTTCTTCAAGGCTAATCATAGTGATGTCCGAAAGACCGCCATCCTTATAGCGTTGCAGCATAACCCCGCGTCCGCGACCCATTTCTGGCAGATCAGCGATTGGGAAAATAAGCAGCTTTCTATTCTCACCAACAACAGCAACATGATCCCCCTGCACAGGACGCATCATCATTGCTTTGATCGGGTCTTTAAGGTTGAGCACCTGCTTGCCCTTTTTGGTCGTTGCTATAATGCCATCTTCAGGGGCGATAAAACCGCGCCCATCCTTTGCAGCAAAGAGAAGCTTTTCACCGGGGCGATGCAAGCATAAATCAATGATATCATCGGCCTCATCCAAATCAATCATCAGGCGCAACGGTTCCCCATTACCCCGCCCACCGGGCAGCTTATCCACGCCAATAGTGAAGACGCGACCATCACCTGCAAGCGCCAAAAGCTTGTCCGTTGTTTGAGCCTGCACCATATATTTAAGCGCATCATCCCCTTTGAAAGAAAGGCTTTGTTCGGTAACATTATGACCGCGCAGCGCTCTGATCCAACCTCGCTGAGAAAGCACAACAGTTACCGGTTCTTTTTCAACCAAGGCATCGGCAACATTATATTCATCTTCTTTGGGCGCATCAGCAAAATCAGTGCGGCGCTTGCCCATATCCGTTGACTTATCAAATGTTTTTTGCACCTCTTTAATTTGAGAGGCAATGGCTTTCCACTGCTTCGCTTCTGAACCAATAAGCGCTTTGAGCTTGTCGCGTTCTTCGCTCAGCTCTTTATGCTCTTTATTAATTTCAAATTCTTCTAGCTTACGTAAAGCACGTAATCTTAAATTGAGCACCGCTTCGGCTTGAATTTCCGATAGATCAAAACGCTTCATAAGCGCTGGCTTTGGCTCATCATCCTCACGAATGATGCGAATGACCTCATCAATATCAAGATAAGCTTTCAGATAGCCCTCTAAAATATGCAAACGCGCTTCGATTTTTTCTAACCGATAGTTTGAACGGCGCACTAGCACTTCTTGGCGGTGGTCTAACCATTCGCTTAAAACAGATTTAAGCCCCAAAACATTTGGTATTTGACCATGGGAAAGCACATTTAAGTTCAACGAAATGCGGCTTTCAAGCTCTGTCAGTTTGAATAAAGCCGCCATTAACAAGTTAGGATCAACTGCCTTGCTTTTTGGCTCTAAAACAACGCGAATGTCTTCAGCAGATTCATCTCTTACATCTGCAAGAAGTGGTATTTTCTTATCAAGCATTAAATCAGCAATGCGCTCAATAAGCCGTGACTTTTGAACTTGATAAGGAATTTCCGTGACAATAATCACATATTGACCGCGTCCGACCTCTTCCGTATGCCAGCGCGCTCTAACCTTAAAGCCGCCCTTGCCTGTTTCATAGGCTTCTAGAATTTTTTCTTTTGGCTCAACGATAATCCCGCCCGTGGGTAAATCAGGCCCGGGCACAATCTGCACTAAGTCTTCAGTTGTCACATTTGGCTTTTCAATCAGCATCAACGCCGCTTCGCACAGCTCAAACACATTATGGGGGGGAATATTAGTCGCCATGCCCACCGCAATGCCCGATGAACCATTCGCAAGCAGATTCGGAAAAGCACCCGGCAAAACAATCGGCTCATCATTTTCGCCGTCATAAGTCTCGCGAAAATCAACCGCATTTTCATCAATACCCTCAAGAAGAAGCATCGCAACATCTGTTAGCTTTGCTTCTGTGTAACGCATGGCAGCGGCATTATCGCCATCAATATTACCAAAATTACCTTGTCCATTAACAAGAGGATAGCGCACAGCAAAATCTTGCGCCAAACGAACCATAGCATCATAAACAGCTTGGTCACCATGGGGGTGATATTTACCAATCACATCACCAACAACCCGCGCACATTTTTTATAGCCTTGCTCAGGATTGAGTTTAAGCAAACGCATGGCATGCAACACACGGCGATGCACAGGCTTCAGCCCATCGCGAACATCTGGTAGAGCGCGATGCATAATGGTTGACAAGGCATAAGCTAAATAACGCTCTTCAAGGGCGTCTTTTAGATTTATGATCGGTTCATCTGTATTTGGTTCTATTATTTCTTGATTCATGTCCCCAAACTACGACAGCTTCTATTCCCATGGCAAGCTAGCTTTGATCACTATCCCAAATTTTTATCAGCCTTTCCCGCTCAAAAGGCATATCTTGCGCACGAACTTCAAAAATATGGCGATTTAGAAAATAGCTTGTTAGTTTCAAGCCTGAACGAATGTCCTGTGTAGCAATTTGTGAATCAGCGTCAAAATCAGCAGTTAAAAATTGCGGCAGAGCCAAAAGCTTGGCTTTATACGGCTCACCTGCCCCCATGCTAACCGCTCGCCCTGATTTTGGCGACATATAACAAAGATTATCCTTTTCCCCTGTCCCTGCACATGTTTCAAAATCAAGATGAACACCAAGCTCACGCAATAAGCGTACTTCAAAACTGATATATTCACACATCCAATCAATGCTCACACCATTTTCAACAAGCGCTTCGAGCAATAATTCTGTGGCGGTAAAAAGATATTTATTTCGCTCCCTTTCTGGCAACAAGCATAATAAAGTCGTTACCGCGCCAAGAGCATAGGTAGAAGCACGATCATCTAATAAATTCGCAGCGCGTAGATTAATCGCTTCAACTTGAAAAGAGCCTAAATGTTCATCAAGCCGCGCACGCCACATAACTTTAACACGATTGCCCGATTGCAATGTGGAGCGAAACTTCGAGGAACGCCCTCCCCGCACAAGACCAAGATGGCGCCCATGATTATAGGTCAAAGTTTCTAAAACAACATTAGCCTCGCCAAGCCGCCTTACCCCTAATATGATTGCTTCATCAGTCCATTGCATATTGTGCCAATATCAAATTTTGAAAAAAGTTTCTCTTTCTTCAATATAAAAAAAATAATAAAATGTAAAATGTCATGAAATTGTCATATAAAATATTCTAATCAATATTATTTTCATCAATTGAGAGAACCCATGTATTCACAATTGCAAAAATGCATTGCAGAAGCTGTTGGAACAGCATTGTTACTCGCCACAATCATCGGTTCAGGCATAATGGGCGAGACACTCTCTGAAAATAATGTCGCCATTGCTTTATTAGGCAATACAATCCCAACAGGGACGATTTTAATTGTTTTAATCACGTTATTTGGCCCTATTTCTGGCGCTCATTTCAACCCAGTTGTTTCTTTTGTTTTTTGGATTAGAAAAGAAATAGAAATGCGAATGCTATATCTATTCATCATCGCCCAAATCATCGGTGGCATTGTTGGTGTCTTAATCGCTCATGCCATGTTTGATCTTGAGATCATACAAGTTTCAACAAAAGTCCGAAATGGCCCTTCGCAATGGTTTTCTGAAATTATTGCAACATTCGGCCTTATCATTGTTATCTTAGGGACAATAAAAACACGCCCGAGCTTTGTCCCTATAGCTGTTGGTTTATATATTACAGCGGCCTATTGGTTTACCGCTTCCACAAGCTTTGCAAATCCTGCCGTCACAATTGCACGAAGTTTATCGGATACATTTGCCGGGATTACCCCTGTGAATATTTTATTTTTCATCATTGCTCAAATAATAGGAGCGTTGATCGGCGCTTATTATTATAAATGGCAGTTTGAACCCTCTGAATAGGAATATTATGACAATCGTTGTTTATCATAACCCACAATGCGGCACATCAAGAAATGTTTTAGAATATATTCGCAATTCAGGAGAAGAGCCTATTGTTATTGAATATTTAAAAACAGGATGGACGAAACAACAGCTTATAGGCTTATTTGCAGCCGCAAATATCACTGTAAAAGAAGCGCTTAGAGATAAAAAATCTCCCGCAGAAGAATTAGGCTTATTAGCAGAAGATGTAAGTAATGAGACCATTCTTAATGCTATGGTTGAGCATCCGATTTTAGTTAATCGTCCTATTGTTTGCTCTGCTAAGGGTGTTAAGCTCTGCCGTCCATCTGTTGAAGTTCAGGCGTTGGTAGACGGCGATATTGGGACACTGTCCTAGGCTCAGGACGCGATTATTTTGTTCAATTCTGTTTGAATTTAAAGTATTAGGTGGATGAAAATAAAGTAAAATCATCGTTTTGCTATTGTTGAAGCTTTATTTTTGACAAATGATGCTTTTAACTCAAACCCACTTTTAAATGTAATGGGCACTATAGATTTACACTATGAATGCGTCAAAAAAGCTTGAAATTACCAGTAGTTCCAGCGCTTTCTTT
>WTKA01000016.1 GCA_011524605.1 Hyphomicrobiales bacterium
TAATTTAATTAAGCTCTATCAAAAATACGATGAAATCGAATCTCTTTCATCTTCGGTGAAAAGTCTTGATAATAGGAAGAAGTCTGTTAACAGCGCTTACAAGCAGAACCTAATCCCTAAGAGCACAAAGTCGCAATATAAGAAAAACCTCCAATCATTGTCAGAAATTGACGGTGAAATAAAAGATATCAAAGATAATCTTTCCAAGTATGCCATCAGTATTGGCGAAATTATGAACCGAAAGGTTTCAGAATTAAAGGTAACGCGAGACACACTACTGAGCGAGAGGGATAGGTTATCTGCCAATCTTTACAGAGTAAAACGGGATCTAGATAAGAATAAATATATTAAAAGCAAAGCGTTCAAGAATCTTGAGAAGTTTTTTCCTCAAGCAAATCTAGACAGATTAGGCCAAGTTGAAACTTTTCATTCCAAGATTGCTCGCATCCTTAAGGATGAACTTACCTCCAGTGAAAAGGAATTAACCTCCAATATTCAGGAAATAAAAGCAGCAATCGCTTCGGTTGATTTGCAGATCAGCGAAGCTCTAGGAAATGTTGAAGAGCCTACAGCTATAGTTGATAGGATCCACGAGTTGGCAGTTCAGCATAGCAATGCCCAGAGAGAAATTGACTACTTTGAAACTGACAAAGCCGTAACAGAAGATTTACGCGATGAGAAGTTGCGTCTAGCTGAAGAAAAAAATTCAATCTTGGCACATATAGCCAATATTATAAATAATAAAATCAGAAAAATGGTAGACAATGTCTATGATGAACATAGAAAAAGTCCAAAGCTAGAAATTGCTAATAATAGCTATTCCTTCTCTGCAGTTGAAGATACTGGAACGGGCAAGGCATATTCCAACTTAATCCTACTAGATTTAGCAATTCTTCAAACCACTGTTCTTCCATTTGTTATCCACGACTCCGTTCTATTTAAGAATATTGAGAATGACGCCGTTGCGCATCTTGTTGAGCTTTATGCATCATTTAATTGTCAAACCTTTATCGCGATTGATGAGATACAAAAATATGGAAAGAAGGCCGAGACTCTCTTGATTGAGCAAAAAGTTATCCAACTATCCAATAATAATCAGCTATATATTAAAGACTGGAGAAGCTAGACCTAAGATCGGGGATAACTTCTAATTGGTGTGATCTTGAGCATTGAGGCAAGGCGAGATATTTGCACAATGTGTTGACATGTGTCTGAAGGCAGGTCGCAAAGTAGCCCTTATTGATGAGTTCGGGTTATTTGATCTCAACCATCCCGCAAAGATCGATATTAATCCTTTTGGTGGGATTTTAGATGCCCATCAAAAAATGGATCATGATGGCGTATTCAGTGATCGCGGTGAATTAGTCTTTGCCACAGATGCCGCCAATCATGCTTTGATTGAAGAACCTAGCAATGATGAACGTAATGCTTATTTTAGATATGAGCCGCGTGCCATGCTGGAATATGCTGAACTCTCATTGTTAGCCAACACAAGAGGTGGCTGCACCCCTGGTGGTGTCTGGCAGCTTTTATCTGATCCTGAGCAATTAGACATGGCGATCAAAATTGATTTGGAAGAAGGCCACCCAAATCTTAAATCCTTGGCAGCGCATATGCAGGCCATGGCGCAAAACCCAGAGCATTATGGTCAGCATTTAGGTGCTGTCAAAAAGGCTCTAAAGGTATTTTCGGCTGGAAGCCCTTTGCATTTTGCAGGTTCAAATCCAGATATCAGCCATAAGCAGCTATTGGAAGAAGGCTATATCACTTTCATCGTCGGACCACAGGAGCATATGGATCGTTTAGGGTCTTACTTTGCTCTTCATCTTCAAAGCTTCATGCAAGCGCTTTTATGTGGCCCCCGCCGACCAGCCAACCCGGGGGCGTTTGATGCCTCAAATGACCAACTTCATTCAATTGATCCTAATCAGAAAATCAAAGTGGATTTTCTACTCGATGAATTCACTAATGCGCTGTTGAAAGAAATCGTCTCAAGTATTATTGTCGAAACTATCAATTAGAGGCTGGATTTTTTCACTAATTTTTTGACGAAGAACTTGATCCTCTCGCATCAAGCGTCTGGCTGCTGAACAATAGTCATGATGTGATCTATATTTTAGTATTTTTGCAGCGACTGTTAGCAAGCCGGAACGGCGTATCGGAATGAAATTCAAAAGATCACTTATAGTATTATTTTCTATTGCTGAATTATATTTGTTTTCTACTTCCTTTATAATTTTCTGAATATCAACTGAAATGTTTAAATCACTGTTTGTCTTATCTAGATCCCGTAATTTTGGAATTTTATCAAAGATCTGCGCGCGCATTTGTCTTTCTATAATATGGTGTGTAATATCAGCTTGATTTTTCTGCAGTTCTTGCTTTGCTGCATTTAAAAATTGCTGTTTGATAGTTTCTAAATCACCAAAATCCTCAAATTGTTTCGCTTGATTTGCAGCAAGTTCGGTGAATATTTCCATATTCAAATAAAGCCCTTCAACCGAATTGGAACCTAACCTATATACATCAGTTTTACCTGTTGGGCTGTTATTATTCTCCAAACCATCACCGTCTATTAAACCGCAAACTTTGATCCATGTCATTTCAGATTGGCTATTTGCTGATTTAACTTGTTTTATGACGTCCATATAGCTACCTACAGGCACAATTTTAACATTCGGCAAAAATATGCTGTAAATTGCATTATCTAAGCTTGAATCTTCACCTTCAATAAAGAGTATCTTCTTTTGACCCCCAAGAATACTGGCTTTTAAATTCAATGGAATAGTTTCACTATTTTCTTGAAAATGAACGTCCCACTTATGTTTTTTATTTACTGCATATTGAAAATCACGCAAGAAAATTATGGGGCATTGAGAAAATTCTTCAACCAACTGTAAATCATGGGTTAGAATAACAAACTTCAAGTCCGATCGCTGTCGTATCAAACGGCTAATTAGAGGCATGCTAATAGAGTGATGGAGATGGCGTTCAGGTTCATCTAACAAAACAATTGTATTTTTGGGGGCGGATAAGAGAAAACAGGAAATAAATACAGCATTTCTCTCACCGTCAGATAACTTAGAAATACTGTATTTTGCTGAGTCATTTTTTGAAGCAAGAAGTTTTCCATTGTTTATATGCAGAGTAATACTTAGATTTGCTTCTGTAAATTTTTCATTTAAAAGGTCTAAAAGGCGAGGCTCGGCGATTAATTTCTCAATCATTCCACTCTCTCTGTTTCGAGACGCCTTTGCAATTTTCAGCTCTTGATCATTTGCCTCTGTTAAGAAATCTACCAGAACAGCCTGGAAGCGACCACTGCCCATTATTTCTTTCCAAGCAGCCTCGTCCTTAGCCTGTGCAAGCTTCTGCCGATTATTATCAGCCACTTTTTGGGTTTGTGAAAAATTGATCTCTGCCGCACCGAAGGTATTATAACGATGGCCTGGTAAGTAAAGGCACTTTTCTTTAAGTTGATGATGTACCAAATAGTCAAGTAAGTGCGTTTTTCCGCATCCATTGGGACCAATAACAAAAATAGGTTTTTCCGCCATTAAGGGTATACTTACTTCATCTCCATTTATATTGGGGATTGTTATATGAGGTGTCTCATTATCTAAGATCTCTGTCATTAAGAAAAACCTTTTACCAATTTATTTTAAATTTTTCAGCAATAACACCTATACGCTAATTCAATACAAGTACAGCCTAATTTAGGCATGGCTAAAAAAGAAAATTTTCAATCTAGAAGTTTTAAAGACAAGTACGCTGGTCAGTCATGTAAGCAAAGTTTAGAAGCCCAAAGGCCTAATATAACAAAGTTAGAACCTTCACAGTTCAAAGATAAATTTAAAAAAACACCACCCTATTAACGATAAAAAAGTGTATGATTTTAATTTAAAAGAAGGAGGATATGCAAAATAATTTAGCCCAAAAGCATGAAAACCAATCTATGCTAAAAGCAATCATCTATTGTAGAGTGTCATCTAAGAAGCAAAATAGCGATGGTTCAGGATTAGAAAGTCAAGAGCATCGATGTCGTGAATATGCTGTAAATAAAGGTTATGAAGTCGAAGCGGTCTTTCCTGATGATACATCTGGTGGCGGTGACTTTATGAACCGCCCTGGCATGGTTGCCTTACTTGCTTACCTAGATGCAAAACCAAGTGAAAATTATGTAGTCATCTTTGATGATCTAAAACGCTATGCACGAGATACAGAATTCCATCTCAAACTTACAAGAGAGATGCAAAAGCGTAATGCTAAGCGGGAA
>WTKA01000008.1:0-19536 GCA_011524605.1 Hyphomicrobiales bacterium
GGAGGCGTTGCCGTTTAAGGCAACTGCCGTGAGTGCTAATTTAAATACCCCGCATTAAGTGCGGGGAAAAGGGTGATAACTCAACAAGAATTATAAAGCTGAGAGACCTAATTCCCTAGCTTCAGCTGCTAGGTCTGTGATTTGTTGCCACTCCCCTGCTTTAATCAGATCAGTTGGCAAAATCCAGCTGCCACCGGCGCAAACAACATTTTTAAGGCTGAGATAGCTTGTGAGATTTTTTAAATTCACCCCACCCGTTGGGCAAAAGCTAACTTGTGGTAAAGGTGCACCAATTGACTTAAGCGCATTTACCCCACCAGATGCTTCAGCTGGGAAAAATTTAAGCATGCTATAGCCGCGTTCATAAAGCTTCATAGCCTCAGAAACTGTTGCAGCGCCCGGTAATATAGGCAAGTCATGCTCTTCACATGCGCTAAGCAGCTTATCTGTAGCGCCAGGTGAAACACCAAATTGAGCGCCAGCCGCCTTTGCTTTTTTCACATCTTCAGGTGTTAATAAAGTACCAACACCCACAACGCCACCTTCAACAGTGCTCATCGCTTTAATTGCATCAAATGCCACAGGCGTGCGCAACGTCACTTCGAGAGCAACTAGTCCCCCTGCAACAAGGGCTTTTGCTAAAGGTTCAGCATCTTCAAGACGCTCAATAACAATAACAGGAACGACAGGGGCAAGCTGCGCAATTTCTTTTGCCATTTTAGAAGAAGTTTCAGGGGTCATATTATATCATATCTCCAAAAATTGTTGCGCCGCTTTCCGCAGCCCCAACAGCATTACGAAATGTGTTGAATAGCTCACGACCAACACCAACATGGCTGTCAGATAAGTCACAAGTCGCATTTTCACGAGTTTCTAAGTCAACCTCAAGCACTTCTAAATTACCATTGACAGCATCAACACGTACTAAATCCCCATCTTGAATACGACCAATCATGCCACCGTCTAAAGCTTCAGGAGAAACGTGAATGGCTGCAGGCACTTTGCCTGAAGCACCAGACATACGCCCGTCTGTCACGAGAGCAACTTGTAAACCTTTGCCTTGCATGATGGAAAGAATAGGCGTTAAACTATGGAGCTCCGGCATACCATTTGCTTTTGGCCCTTGGTAGCGAACCACAACAACAGTGTCTTGATTTAGCTCACCCGCTTTAAATGCCGCTTTAACTGCTTCTTGCGTATGGAAAACACGAGCAGGTGCTTCAATAAAGCGGTATTTTTCATCAACAGCAGATACTTTCATAACGGCATTACCAATATTACCAGAAAGACGCTTTAAGCCACCCGTTTCTTGGAAAGGCTCTTCAACAGGCTTTAATATTTTATCATTTAAAGACTTATCCGTACCCGCCTGCCATATAACTTTATCATCAATCAATTTTGGCTCTTGGGTATAATGCTCCAAGCCCTCGCCTGCGATTGTTTTTGTGTCAGGATGTAACAGGCCATTTTTCAATAGTTCACCAATCATATAGCCCAAACCGCCAGCGGCATGGAAATGATTCACATCAGCCAAGCCATTTGGATAAACACGCGCAATTAAAGGCGTAACATCTGATAATTCTGCAAAGTCTTGCCAATCAAGAAGAATGCCGCCTGCCCTTGCCATAGCAATAAGGTGAATGAGAAGATTTGTAGAACCGCCACTTGCATTAAGACCAATAATGCCATTCACAAATGCTTTTTCATCCAAAATTTGAGAGACAGGTGTATAATTATTGCCCAGAGCCGACAGAGATAAAGCCTGCTTCGCCCCTTCAATTGTGAGCGCATCTCTTAAAGGTGTATTTGGGTTTACAAAGCTTGATCCCGGTAGATGCAGCCCCATAAATTCCATCAACATTTGATTGGTGTTTGCTGTGCCGTAGAAAGTACAAGTGCCTGGCCCGTGATAAGCAGCCATTTCTGCCTTTAACAAGACATCGCGTCCAACTTCGCCCGCAGCATATTGCTGACGAACTTTTGCTTTTTCATCATTAGCAAGCCCAGAAGTCATCGGCCCTGCTGGTAAGAAAACAGCAGGTATATTACCAAATGCTTGCGCTGCAATAACAAGACCAGGGACAATTTTATCACAAACCCCAAGATAAACCGCTGCATCATAGGTATTATGACTTAAAGATACAGCTGTTGCTAATGCAATAACATCACGAGAGAAAAGGCTCAGCTCCATGCCTTCCGCCCCTTGGGTCACCCCATCACACATAGCAGGAACGCCACCTGATACTTGTGCAGTCGCGCCAACTTCACGTACTGCCTTGCGGATTAATTCAGGATAATATTCAAAAGGCTGATGTGCTGAAAGCATGTCATTATAGGCCGTAACAATACCTAAATTTGGCGCTTGCGCTGAGAATAATGCTTCTTGGTCATCGCCTGCCCCTGCATAAGCATGGGCTTGGTTACTACAGCCATGGTTAGAACGTAAAGGCCCTTGCGGCTTTGCATCATCCATACGCTTTAAATAAGCTTGTCTATGCTCTTCACTACGCTTAATGATGCGATCTGTTATGCGTGCAACTGTGTCATTTAAAGTCATTTTATTCTCCTATTGGGCGCCATTTGCGACCATCTTTATGCATAAGCATAAGAGCATCTTCAGGCCCGCTTCCGCCAGCATCATATTGCGCTGGCCTTGCAGTACTATTTTCCCATTGTAAGATGATCGGATCAATCCAAGCCCATGCAGCTTCCACTTCATCACCGCGCATAAATAATGTTTGATCGCCTCTAATCACATCCATAATCAAGCGTTCATAAGCATCTGCCACCGCTGTTTCATCTTCAAGCGTCTCAGCAAAACTCATATCAAGCGGCACTTGCTTTAAGCGCATACCGCCTGGACCTGGATCTTTAATTGTTGTCCATAATGTTATGCCCTCATCCGGCTGCAACCTAATAATAAGAGCATTGCCTTCGTGATATTCCATATCAGAAAAGATCGAATGAGGCGGATTTTTAAACATAACGGCAATTTCAGAAACACGTTCTCTCAGTTTTTTTCCTGTTCTGAGATAGAAAGGTGTGCCAGCCCAGCGCCAGTTGGCAACATCAACCTTCATTGCAACATAGCTATCAGTTCTTGAATTTGGATTTTCCGAATGTTCAATATAACTCTGGTCATTCGCGCTTGCCCTATACTGACCACGAACAATATTATCTTCTTTAACAGGCTTCAAAGCTCGGATCACTTTGAGCTTCTCATCGCGTACAGCATCAGAAGAGAATTGCGAGGGCGGCTCCATAGCGGTAAGGCAAAGAAGCTGCATCAAATGGTTTTGCACCATATCGCGAATAGCACCAGATTTATCATAATAACCGCCGCGCCCTGCCACGCCGATATCTTCTGCCACTGTGATTTGAACATGATCAATATGCTTATTATTCCATAAAGGTTCAAAGAGAGCATTAGCAAAGCGTAACGCCATTAAGTTTTGCACTGTTTCTTTGCCAAGATAATGATCAATACGATAAATTTGCTTTTCTTCAAAGCTAGCGCGCAGCTGAGCATTTAAAGTTTCCGCTGTTTCTAAGTCAGTACCAAAAGGTTTTTCAACAACAATGCGGCTTTCATCCGTAGCAATGCCTGTTTTTTTTAGTCTTGCGGCAATTTCGCCAAAAATAGAGGGGGCTACTGAAAGATAAAAAGCTCTGACCGTATCTTCACGTACGAAGCTTTTTAGTTTATCCCAGCCCTTGTCAGAAAAAGCATCTACGGCTGCATATTGTATGCATTCAATAAACTGATTAAACTCATCTTTTTTCTCGACATTTTTACCTAAAAACTCTTTTAAGCTTTTAGCGACTGTTTGTTGGAACTCTTCACTTGTTACATTGCTTCTAGCGGCACCAATAATTTGAGAGCCTTGTGGCATTTGACCGGCAACAAATCTTTTGAAAAGCGCTGGGAAAATTTTCCTCTGCGCCAAATCACCTGTTGCACCAAATAAAACTAGGTCAAAGGCTGGCACTGGAATAACTTTTGCAACCATTATATTTCCTCTATGTTTATCACTTCCAAATCACAAACTTTATATGATAAATAGATAAATCTTTATGTATCTCATCCTTCGTAGGAAGTAGCATTATATTTGCAATATAACCATATATTTATTATTTTCATGTGTTTTACCACTCTTTTTAGATAAAAAAGTGACATTAAAACCTAGGCTCAGGACTTATTCATTTTGTTCAATATTGTTTGAATTAGAATTATTAAGTGAAAAAAGTAGCGTAAAAGTAAAAAAATGCCTTTCAACTTTTTTAACACAGGCTTATGAAGGCTAAAATATTTATAAATGAGGTCGAATTATGCATTTCTTAGTCATTGGCTCTGGCGGGCGCGAACATGCTATCATTTGGAAACTTGCAAATTCACCCAAAGTATCAAAATTGTCTGCCATCCCAGGCAGTGATGCCATCGCTCAATATGCGACTTGCCATAGCTTAGATGTGACCAACCATGAACTTGTTGTAGAATTTTGCAAAGATAATGCGGTTGATCTTGTTGTGATTGGCCCTGAAGCCCCTCTCGTTGACGGCCTTGTTGATAGCTTGCAAGCTACTGGCATTGCCTGCTTTGGCCCTGATAAATATGCAGCACAATTAGAGGGATCAAAAGCATTTACTAAAAAAATCTGCTCTGATTATAATATTCCAACCGCTGCCTACAACGTATTTGATAATTTGAAAGATGCTGCCTCTTTTATAGAAGGCAATCAAGATTATCCTATTGTTCTAAAAGCAGATGGATTAGCAGCAGGCAAAGGTGTTATCATTGCCGAGGATAAGACGCACGCTATTGAGACTATTGAATATATTTTTGATGGCGGGTTTGGAAGTGCGGGCAGCAAAGTAGTTATTGAAGAATTTTTGGAAGGCGAAGAAGCAAGCCTGTTTGTGATTACAGACGGGGATGCAATGGTGACTTTACCTGCGGCACAAGACCATAAACGCGCTTTTACAGGGGATAAAGGGCCTAACACGGGCGGCATGGGCGCTTATGCTCCAGCGCCATGCATGACATCTGATCTCATTGATGTAGCATTGAAGAAAATTGTTGAACCTACTTTACAAGCACTCAAAGATGCTAACCATCCCTATAAAGGTGTTTTATACACAGGCCTAATGCTGACAAAGCAAGGACCTAAATTAATTGAATATAATGCACGCTTTGGCGACCCTGAATGTCAAGTTTTGATGATGCTACTACAAGAAGATTTAGCTGAAATTTTTCTTGATGTTGCGAACGGCACCTTAAAAACACAAAATTTAACACAATGTGATAAGTCAGCCATCTGCATTGTGATGGCAACGAATGGATATCCTGCAAGCTATGAAAAAGGTTCTATCATCAAAAATCTCCCTGATGATATTTCTAGCTCCGATGATATTGTTTTCCACGCTGGCACAAAAAAACAAGATGATATGTGGGCAGCAAATGGCGGCCGCGTGCTTAATGTCTGCGCTCAAGCAGAAAATTTTAAGTTAGCACATGATTCTGCCTATGCTAGCGTTGAAAAAATTGACTGGCCAGAGGGCTTTTTCAGAACTGATATTGGAAAATCAGCGCTATAATTTCTTTAATCACCAATTTTGCGTTTTTAAAAAGTGATTTATAAATAGTCCTGATTTGTTTGACTTGCGAATAGTGAGAAAAAAAGGCTATATAGAGTGCTAATAAAAACTGTATGGATTATATTTTTGTTTGTGAAACTCCTTTTCTTAAAGCCTATAAATGCTTATTTTCAATCAGTAAATAAGCTGCTTAGTATATTTTTATGCAGTGTGTTTTTATGCTTGTTTCAGATCACACCATCTCAAGCAACCAATGTAATTGAAATTTCTCCAAATGAAGATGCGTTAGATATTAGCGCCATTTGGGATTTACAAACCACGAGCCGGAATGTAATCGCCATTAATGCTGCGCCACAACCTGATGGCAGTATCTTAAATTTTGAAACCCGTGCACAGGAAATTGAAGGAAAAGCAGAATATCATTGGGGCGTATTTGCTCTTACAAATACGACAGATAGCCAAATTGAACGCCTTATCGTTACACCAAGATTTAGGCTTGTAGGTTCAGGCATTTGGAACCCAGATCTTGGCTCTCCTCGCATTGCAAATATTTCTACAGACCGGGGCTTTCCACCAGAATTGGTTAAATCCTCAGAAGATGATGTATTTCAAGTTACGCTAGATCCAGGTTCAACAATAACCTTTGTTTTAGAGCTCGAAACACCCGAATTAGCCAAGCTCGTGCTTTGGAATCCAGATGTCTATAAAGACCGCGTAAACAGCTTTTCACTCTACAGAGGTATCATTATTGGGATCGCTGGGCTGCTAGCGGTTTTTTTAAGCATCATTTTTGTTGTGAAAGGGTCGTCAATCATTCCAGCAGCTGCCATTCTTGCTTGGTCTATCTTGATGTATGTTTCCATTGATTTTGGTTTTTGGTTTGAAGTAACCCAACTTCCAGCCTCAACAGCGCCCATATTTAGAGCAATGGCAGAAGCATTATTAGCTGGTGCTTTATCAATTTTACTTTTTGCCTATCTCAACCTTTCAGTCCTACATGTAAGAGCTATTTACGGTTCTATCCTATGGGCAGCTATGGTTTTGTCTATTATTGCAGCTTCCATCTGGCAGCCGCAAATTGCAGCAGGTCTTTCTAGAATCATCTTGCTCATCACCTGTGTTTTTGGTTTTGCTCTGATCATTTATTATGCATCGAAGAAATATGAACGTGCAATCATGCTTATTCCAAGCTGGATCGTTTTTTCGCTTTGGGTCTGCGCCATGACAGCAACCCTAATTGGTAGCATTGATAATGATTTTGTTGCTCCTGCCCTCTCTGGCGGTTTAACGCTTTTTGTTTTGCTTATTGGCTTCACCATTGTTCAATACACATTTGCATCAAACAGCAGCAGCGGCGGCCTTTCCTCTGATAGCGATAGAAGAATATTAGCATTAAGTGGTTCAGGAGCGCATATATGGGACTGGGATGTCGAACGAGATCACGTGTATATTTCTCCTGAATGCGAGAGAAATATGAAACTGCCTCGGTCAAAGCTCATCGGTCATGCACGTAATTGGCTGAAGTTAACCCATGTTGAAGATAAGGATCGCTTGAGAGAAACGCTTGATGCTATATTAGAACATGCTCGTGGGCGTATCGATGATATTTTTAGAATAAGAAGTAACGAAGGCCTCTATATCTCATTGCATTTAAAAGCGCGGCCTGTGATTTCCAATGATGGTACGGTCATTAGATGTGTTGGAACAATTGAAGATATTAGCGCCCGCATTCATAATCAAGAAATGATCTTGCAAAATGCAATTATCGATAATGTTACGGGCTTGCCAAGACAAGCCATATTAGAAGATCGTTTAAATTTAGCTATTGATTCAACGCCTGCTGAGAACACGCAAAGGCCTGCCGCAATCATTGTTGATATTGATAATTTTAATAAACTTAATAAGAAGCATGGTCTGTCCGTCTCTGATATCGTGCTGCTCACTTTAGCGCGCCGCTTACAAAGGCTAATTTCAGAACCTGATATTATTTGTCGTTTAGATAAAGACCAATTCATCATTGCCCTGATCAGCCCTCGTCCTCCAGGGGACATTGCTTTGCTTTCCGATTCTCTGCGTCGGTCTATCTCCCAACCTGTTAGCTTCGGCACAGCCCAAATTCAACTATCCGCTTGTATTGGGGTTGCTGTTCATGATGGTTTAGCAACCAATGCAAAAGACCTCATCCAAGATACTCACCTTGCTTTGCAACATGCAAAAAGACAAGGTATAGGCCAAATTTCAGCTTTCAAACCTAGCTTGCGCCATTCTTTCAAGCTGCAAAATGATTTAGTCGAACAATTTGAAACAGCGTTTAGAGCTGAGAAAATTGAGATTAAATTACGACCTTACTATTCATTGAAACAAAATCTTATAACAGGCTTTCAAGCACATATTCATTGGCCACATCCAGTTTATTCCAACAAAACCCATGAGGAATTATATGAGCTAGCAGATAAGGCAAATTTGAATGATGAATTAATTGATTTTCTTGCTCGCTCTTGCGCAAAAATAGCGTCAGAATTTACAGAAATTGCAACAGCTCCCAGCCAGTTTCATATTAGCTTCCCCTTACCATCCATTGATGTGTTAAATGCACAGCTTGTAAATGATTTTAATCAAATAATGGATCACAACCGCATTCATTCAGGCGCACTTGAGGTGCAAGTTAAGACTGCTTGGCTAGCGCAGTCCCCTGAGAAATGTCAAATTTTCTTTAACCGTATTCAATCGGCAGGTTTTGCTGTATGCCTTACTGAATTTGGTGAAGGATCTATTCTGCTAGACCAACTTGAATTTTTACCTATTCATGCCATTCAGTTTTCAGAAGATTTTATTGCTTCCAAATCTAATCGAAAATCATCTACATTACTCTCTTCTCTCTCTTTAATAGGACATCATTTAAAAGCTGAGCTGCGTGCATCTAATGTGACTAATGCATCCATTCTTCCAACTTTAAAGAAAATGAAGTTTTCAAAAGTGTCTGGTGAATATTTTAGTGACTTTGTTGCTGAAGAGCTGGCTAAACGTATTCTTATGAAGCAGACATCAAAGGTGAAACAAAAACAAAAACCTGCTCCAAAGCAAAAGAATCAAAAGCCTATCGAGGTAAATACTGCTGTTTCTGAAAAATCGCAGATTAAAGAAAAATTAACAGCACAAATTAACGAAGTCGGAAAATCAGCTAACCAGAAATTAGCTGAGATACAAAAGAAGAAGCAAGAGAATGAAGCAGCTGAAAACTTCTCAAAGCCTGAGAAAAGGTTAACGCTCAATAAAATTAGCGAATTGCCTAGCTTTGAAGATAATTTCAATACGCAAAAGCCTTCAGAATAGCTGTTTTTTTCATTTTCACACTATCTTACAATCACTATTTCACTGATGCTCAATGAAATTCTTGCCTTTAATTTTTGATCCTAGTCATCGACTCACTTTATTTACAGGCAAGAAAAAAATACGCATTTTTTGATTTTATTTAATTATATCCTTCATCATGTGGATATTGGTAATTAAGTAAAAAAAAACCATTCTTTTGGTTGCAAATCTTTGCAAAGAATGCGCATATCAAGTTACTACATATAGTGATTGTCGCTATATATTCATCTAATTCCCTACCAATTGTTATACTGCCTTTAAATGTGTTATACATAACAACGCTACACCTAGTATGTTAACCTTTTATTTACCCACAACATCTATTGTTTTTAGAAATATTTAGCTTGACCATTAAGCTGTTTTTAATTTATTTAATAAGCATGCTAAATTTTACTATTACTAGATATAGAGAGGATATTATAGGATTGATCTATTTCTTATTATGTTTGTGATTTTTATAAAAATAAAGTCTATAAATATCATCGATAAAATATAGCTTATTGAAAAATAAGTCGCCTGAAAAACCTTAATATTAAACTTTAAAATACCAAACATCAAAACAGAAATATTTTATGGAAAAATTAGCATATTCAATTTTCTAGTATATATGCTGGATCACCAAAAACGATAAATATAGTGAGATATTTTGAGCATATATCAAGCTTATTTACCTACTTAAGAAATAAAAAAGCATTATAAAAATAAAGCGAGCTATTATGAAGTTTGAAAGAAAATTTACAAAAAAAAATCAAGATGCTTATGATGAAATTGAATTTACATCAACGGTGAGTGAAATTCGTAATCCTGATGGGGGCATTGTATTCAAATTAGAGAATGTCCTTGTTCCCAATAGCTGGTCACAAGTTGCAAGTGATATTATTGCGCAAAAATATTTTCGCAAAGCAGGTGTTGCTAAAATATTAAAAAAAGTAGAAGAGAATGATGTGCCAAGCTGGTTATGGCGCAGTGTTCCTGATCATGAAGCAATGGCTGATATCAAGGAAGAAGATCGCTTTTCTGGTGAACATGATAGCCGCCAAGTTTTTGATCGTCTTGCTGGTGCTTGGACATATTGGGGCTGGAAAGGGAATTACTTCTCAACGGAAGCAGATGCTCGCTCTTTCTTTGATGAACTTCGCTATATGCTAGCAACACAGCGTGTTGCACCAAATTCGCCACAATGGTTTAACACAGGCCTACACTGGGCTTATGGCATTGATGGACCTAGCCAAGGTCACTTTTATGTTGATTATCAAACAGGTGAATTAACAAAATCCTCTTCTGCTTATGAACACCCTCAGCCTCATGCTTGCTTCATTCAGTCTGTTGATGATGACTTAGTTAATGAAGGTGGCATCATGGACCTATGGGTTCGTGAAGCTCGTTTATTTAAATATGGCTCTGGAACAGGATCGAATTTCTCTTATGTACGTGGTGAAGGCGAATCTTTATCAGGTGGTGGTAAATCTTCAGGTCTTATGAGCTTTTTGAAGATTGGTGATCGGGCTGCTGGCGCTATCAAATCAGGTGGCACAACACGTCGTGCAGCTAAAATGGTTGTCGTTGATATTGACCACCCTGACATTGAAGCTTTCATTAACTGGAAAGTACAAGAAGAGCAAAAAGTTGCAGCTCTTGTAACAGGCTCAAAGACATGCTCAAAATATCTTACAAAAATCATGAAAGCTTGCGTGAATTGCGAAGGCTCAGGTGATGATTGTTTCGATCCACAAAAAAACCCTGCTTTGAAGCGCGAAATTAAAGCGGCACGCCGCTCTGATGTGCCTGATAATGCTATTCAGCGAGTTATTCAATTTGCGAAACAAGGCTATAAAGATATTGAATTTGAAATCTATGATACGGATTGGGATTCAGAAGCTTATCGCACGGTTGCAGGTCAAAATTCTAATAACTCTATCCGCGTAACAGATGAGTTTCTAAAAGCTGTAGAGGATGATGCCAATTGGGATCTTACAGCTCGTAGAGACGGTACGGTTATTCGCACATTACGGGCAAGAGAACTATGGGAACAAGTAGGCTATGCCGCTTGGGCATGTGCTGACCCTGGTATCCAATATCATACAACAATTAATGACTGGCATACCTGCCCCGCATCAGGGCCTATCAATGCCTCAAATCCTTGCTCGGAATATATGTTCTTAGATGATACGGCATGTAATCTGGCTTCTTTAAACTTACTCCAATTCCGTCGCGAGGATGCATCTTTTGATGTTGAGCGTTTTGAACATGCGGTTAAGCTTTGGACGGTTGTTCTTGAAATTTCTGTTATGATGGCACAATTCCCATCAAAAGAGATTGCTGAGCGCTCTTATCGTTTCCGCACACTTGGTCTTGGCTTTGCCAACATTGGTGGCCTCTTAATGTCTGCGGGTTATTCTTATGATTCAGATGAAGGCCGCTCTATTTGTGGCGCTATTTCTGCAATTATGACAGGCATTTCTTATGCAACATCAGCTGAGATTGCCTCAGAACAAGGCGCTTTCCCTGGCTACGCAGAAAATGCTGAACATATGCTTCGCGTTATGCGCAACCATAGACGGGCAGCCCATGGATCAGAAACGGGATATGAGGATTTACATATTAATCCTGTACCGCTTGATTCAGAAAATTGCCCTGATGGCCAATTAATCGCACATGCGCGCAATGCTTGGGATCAAGCTGTCAGCTTAGGTGAGCGTTATGGCTATAGAAATGCGCAAGCAACAGTTATCGCCCCCACAGGTACAATTGGCCTTGTTATGGATTGTGATACAACGGGAATTGAGCCAGACTTTGCCCTTGTTAAGTTTAAAAAGCTTGCGGGTGGCGGCTATTTCAAAATCATTAATCGTTCTGTTCCTGAAGCGCTTGCGACATTAGGGTATAATGCAGATCAAATTTCTGAGATTGAAAAATATGCAGTTGGTTATGGCAGCCTAGAAAATGCTCCAGTCATATCACTTGATGCTCTTAAGGCAAAAGGCTTTACTGAAGAAGCACTTAAAGCTGTTGAAGATGCAATGGCGAATGTGTTTGACATTAAATTTGCCTTCAATCAATGGACGCTAGGCGAAGATTTCTGCAAAAATACATTAGCCATTACTGCTGAAGAGTTAGCTAACCCTGAATTTAATCTGCTTACAAAGCTAGGCTTTACAGATGAAGATATTGAAAAAGCTAATCTTCACGTTTGCGGAACAATGACATTAGAAGGCGCGCCTTATCTTAAGGACGAACATTTATCTGTCTTTGATTGTGCAAACCCATGCGGTCGCATCGGTAAGCGCTATTTATCAGTCGATAGCCATATTCGCATGATGGCAGCAGCGCAGCCTTTCATTTCTGGTGCCATTTCCAAAACGATCAATATGGCGAATACAGCCAGCATTGAAGATTGTACTGAAGCCTATATGTTGTCTTGGAAACTGGGCGTAAAAGCGAATGCTTTATATCGTGACGGCTCAAAGCTTTCACAACCGCTCAGCGCACAGCTGCTCGCAACAGATGTTGATGATGAAGATGAGATGCTAGAAGAATTGGCAACAGCACAACCAGCTCAAGCTAAAGCACAGGTTATTTCCGAGCGTATTGTAGAACGTATTATCGAAAAATCTGTTCGTGAACGTGAAAAAATGCCAGAACGCCGTAAAGGCTATACGCAGAAGGCTTCTGTTGGCGGTCATAAGGTTTATCTACATACGGGTGAATATGATGATGGTCGTTTAGGGGAAATCTTCATTGACATGCATAAAGAAGGCGCTGCCTTCCGCTCATTAATGAACAACTTCGCGATCGCTGTCTCTCTTGGCCTACAATATGGTGTACCGTTGGAGCGCTTTGTGAATGCCTTTACTTTCACGCGCTTTGAACCAGCAGGTATTGTGCAAGGTAACAAAGCGATTAAGAATGCAACCTCTATCTTAGACTATGTCTTCCGTGAGCTTGCTGTTTCTTATCTTGATCGCAATGACTTGGCTCATGTAAGCGAAACAGATATCGGGCCTGATGCAATGGGAACTGGTGATCAACAAAGCCGTGCTCCTGAGCAGCTCTTTGTTTCAAGAGGGCTGATGCGCTCCCGCTCGCCAGCTGACTATATGCCAGCGGCTATGCCTAGCTCTGATGATTCTACAGCGGTAAAGGCAAGTTTGGCGACAAACACAAATAGCCCTCAGCTTGTTGTTAGTAACACAGCGGCAACAGCGACTGCAGCGGTTATTGATACTGCACCGCAAGAAGCTATAGCTATGGAAACAGCGCCAGAGGCAACATTGAATGAGAAAATCGCCCGCGCACGCATGACAGGCTATGAAGGAGAAGCATGCCCTGAATGTGCCAACTTCACCCTTGTGCGCAACGGTACATGCTTAAAATGTGACACTTGCGGTTCAACAACAGGCTGTTCATGAACAAAGCCCTATTGATTGATCACTACACATAAAATCAAAAACCCGACTTAGAAATAAGCCGGGTTTTATTTTTTATAAGAGCTGTGTAAATATTAATAATAATATCAGTTTTCATGAAGCATAAGACGATCCAAAAAATCAATACAGGCGCTGAGCTGGCTGATTTCAACAAATTCATTGGCCTTATGAGCTTGGTCAATGCTGCCTGGCCCGCAGATGATAGTTGAGATATCATTTTTTTGGAACTGCCCCGCTTCTGTCGCGTAGGAAACAGCGATAGCGTGATTGACTTGTGCGGCACGCTTGACCAGCACTTCCGCTTGACCATTTGTTTCAGGCTTTAAGGCGGGCACTCTGGAGACAGAGATTGTCTCTATCTTAACGCTTTCATGATCATTTCGTTTTCCATATTTAGGGATCAAAACATCAGCAGCAAAAGCATTGACGCGATCTAAAATTTCTGTGTCACTTTCTGATGGTAAGCCACGATATTCCCATTGGAAGCTACAATGGTTGGGGATAATATTATGCTCTGTTCCCCCTTCAATAACGCCCACATGAATGGTCGTATAATCAGGGGTGAAAAGGCCTGTTTCATCTTTACGTTCTTGCCACTTTTCCGCCATTTCACGCAAATAGTTGATCATTTCACTGGCAATATAAATTGCATTCACCCCCGCTTCAGGATTAGAGGAATGACCTTCAAGGCCTGAAATTGTGGTTTTAAAAGTGTTTAAAGACTTATGCGCATTAGCAACTTGCATCATGCTTGGTTCACCAACGACCACAATATTAGGCTTAAATAAATCATCCCCAAAGCGCTCTATAGTAGGCAAAACCCCTTCACAACCAATTTCTTCATCATAAGAAAAAATCATATGAATTGGCATATCCAACTGCGCTTGAACAAGATCAGGCACAAGCGCTAAACAGCAAGCAAGATAGCCCTTCATATCGCAAGTGCCGCGTCCAAAAAGCTTGCCATCTTTTTCAATCATCTCAAAAGGATTGCTATGCCAATCTTGACCTTCAACAGGCACAACATCCGTATGACCTGAAAGGCAGATGCCCCCTGCCCTTTGCGCACCAATGGTGACATAGAGGCACTGCTTATCGCCTTGCAAATTTGGAATGCGTGTTGGGCTCAGGCCATATTGCTTAAGATAATCTTCAATATAATCAATCGCTGGAATATTTGAATAGCAGGAGGTTGTATCAAATTGGATTAAATTCTTTAAAATTTCCTTGGTATGTGCAAGCTTACTATTCATATTAGACCAACTTCTCTGATGTTTTCTAACGATTTTATGTCATAAAAAACAAAAAGCCAAACATTACGAGAATTTAATTAGCCTTTTTTAATCCTAGGTCATAAAATTACCGTATAAATTTTTAAATAGCGAATAAAGATCGCGCGCCCTTCATTTAAATAGTTGTTCAGTAAAATGCTTTTTCAATGCTCAAAGAACAAAAATATGGATTTTGATAGATGAGTTCTGCAAATTTTTTAAAAAAATTACCACAAAGATTTAAATATCTCGGTGTCAAAATCTTTGCGCAAATCGCCGTGATCGCGCTGATTATTGTTGGTAGTATTGCCTTATTTCAAGCATTAATGGCTTCCAAGCCCGAACCTATCAAAAAAACCGCAAGAGAACGGGTATGGACAATTAAAACTGTCCCAGCGGAGCGAAAAAATATTACCCCTCATTTTTTATTATATGGCGAAACAATTGCTAGAAAGACAGTTGATTTAAGAAGTTTTGTTGGAGGGCAAATCATTGCCGTCAGCCCTCGCTTAAACGCAGGCCAAGTGATTGAAAAAGGAGAAGCACTCGTAGAAATTGACAAATTTGACTATGAAGGCGCGCTTATCGAAGCAAGTGCACAAGTTAAAGAAGCAGAAGCTAGCTTGCAAGAAATAAGAGCGCAGATTGATACGGAACGCTCAGGCTTGGCCTTTGCTGAAAACCAGCTAACGCTTGCCATTCGTGATTTGGAGCGGATTGAAAATTTGCGCGAAAGAGGCAGCTCTACAGATAAGGCTGTTGATGAGCGTCGGCTTCTTGTGTCGCAAAGGCAAGAAAGCTTAACACAGAAACAAAATAATTTTGCCGTTTTAAATGCGAGAGAAGACCAGCGCAAAGCACAGCTTGAACGTCTGAATTGGCAACTTGAAAAAGCAAAACGCAATGTCAATGATACTGTTTTGCGCGCGCCTTTTGAGGCAGTTGTCACAGCAAAAAATGTTGAGGTTGGCAAGCTAGTTAATGTGAATGATATCATAGCGAGTTTACAGGAAATGGGCTCCATTGACGTGAAATTCACTTTGCCTAATCGTTATTTTGGCCGTATGACTGCGAAGGGTGAAAATATTGTTGGCCGAAAAGTACAACTCACATGGCGTGTCGGCGGTGAGCCTTTAACCTATGATGCTGAAATAAGCCGCATTGGTGCAACAATCACAGCCGCTAGTGGGGGTGTTGAGCTTTTTGCAAGTGTTACGCCTAACATGGATAAACCACCCTTACGCCCTGGTGCTTTTGTTGAACTGAAAATTCCAGACATCACTTATAAAAATATTGTATCCGTGCCGCAAACAGCTGTTTACGACAATAGCCATATTTTCATTGTCGTTGATGAACGCTTAGAACAAAAGCAAGTAGACGTGGTTGGCACAGATGGCACAAATATCCTGATTAATAGCCCTCTAAAGCCAACTGATCTGATTAAAATCACACGCTTGCCGCAAGCTGGGAACGGCGTGAAAGTGCGCACTGCCAATGATCGTCCCGCTAATAAAGCACAAAGTAAAAACAAAGAGGGCAAAGCGCGGGGCAAAAACAGACAAGCCCCAAAAGCAAAAAACTCAAACGCAAACTAAGCAGCAAATAAGAATGCAAGGATCAAGCTGATGCAAAAAAACCGTCTGATAGATTTCTTTGTCCGTCATTATAATGCTGCAAACTTGCTTATGGTCATGATGATCCTATTAGGGGTTGCGGGGTTGCGGTTTATCAACACGCAAGTCTTCCCTAACATTGAAGCAGATACAATTTCTATTTCTATCTCTTGGCCTGGAGCTACGGCGCAAGATGCTGATTCAAATATTTTGCAAGTTGTAGAGCCCGAACTTCGTTTTCTTGACGGTGTAACATCGGTTACCTCTTATGCAAGAGAAGGCGCTGCAAGCATTCAGCTTGAATATGCGCCCGGTACAGATATGCAAACTGCCCTCAATGATGCGGAAAAAGCAGTGGATGCCATTTCTTTGCTCCCAGAAACAGCAGAAAGTCCTAAGGTTACATTTAGGGCACGGCGAGATGTCATTGCGCGTATTGCATTATCTGGCCCTTTCACTGAAAGAGCGCTAAAAACTTATGCATTTGAAATGCGGGATAAATTGCTCGATGCAGGCATGACAACAGTTACATTTGAAGGTCTTCGCGATGAAGAGATTGAAATTACAGTGCCTCAAAGCGAATTGGCTCGCCTTGATCTTAGCATCGAGACAATTGCCAATAAAATCTCTGGTACGAGCTTAGACCTGCCCTCAGGTACGCTGGAAGGTCAAATAGATCGCAAATTACGAGCTGTGGGGGAACAACGCGATGTTAATGCTTATAAAGCGATTGATATTAAAAATGATCCTTCAGGCAATGAAATTTCCATTGGTGATATTGCCGATGTTTCAGCTGTGTTAAACAATGATGCAACATCTGTTTTTTATAATAAAAATCCAACAATTATCTTGGTTGCCCAACGTTCTTTAAATGAAGATACAATACAAGCTGCCGCTTTGATGGATGAAACTTTAGAAGAAATTAAACCAACATTGCCGAGCTCGCTTGATGTTGTTGTCTATGATCGTCGGTCAGATCGTGTCCTAGAGCGCATTATGCTTTTAGTAAAAAATGGCGTTAGCGGTCTTGTTCTTGTTTTGATTATTTTATTTGCATTTTTAAATTTTAGAATAGCATTTTGGGTCGCTGCAGGCATTCCGATTGCCTTATTAGCAACGCTTGGCATCATGTGGATGATTGGCCAAACCATCAATATGATTTCGCTCTTTGCCTTACTTATGATGCTAGGCATTATTGTTGATGATGCTATTGTTGTTGGCGAGCATACAGCCACAAGATTAAGCATGGGCGATGACCCAACAACCGCGGCGACCATGGGGGGCAGCCGCATGGCTTTACCCGTATTAGCCGCTATTTTAACAACACAAGCAGCCTTTGGCCCCTTACTCTTGGTACAAGACACAATTGGGCAAATTATAGAAGCTCTGCCCATGGTCGTTTTTGCCGTGCTAACCGCAAGCCTTATTGAATGCTTATTAATCTTACCCGGACATCTGCGCCATGCTGGACATAGTCTTCAAAAAAAGCCAAGTTGGTTCAGGCGTAATTTTGATCAAGGCTTTCATTGGGTTCGGGAAAAGCCATTTCATTTTTTAATCAAAGGCGCTTATCAGTTTAGATATGCTACTGTAATTTTATGCATCGCTTCTTTCATTGTCATCGCTATCGGGCTAGTGAGAAGCGAAAAAGTCAATTTTGTCTTTTTCCCCTCCCCAGAAGCTGAGAGAATTACGGCAAATGTCATTTTTGCACCCGGCACAAAAAGAGAAGAAGTAAAAGAAGGCTTGTTTCAGATAGCGGATACTCTCAAAGAGATTGAAAAAGAGCTATTGCAAAAAGCAAAAGAAGCCACACTTCAGGAAGAAGCACAGCCAACTTCTATTTTCTCTAAACTTACAAATGGCTTCACTAACGCTCTGAATTATGGCTCTGAAGCTCTTTTTGGCATTCAGTTCTTCCCTAATTATGTCTTAAATGAAAAATTGGTAGAACGTATTTTCATCAATGTAGGCGAGGCAGGTCGCGATAGAGGCACTAATTTTGGCGAAGTCGAAGTGCAACTCGTCGCAAGTGAGTTAAGAACAATTTTAACAGATGATATCTCGCAACAATGGCGGCGACGCGCGCCAAAACTACCCGGCCTTGACAGGCTAACCATAAGAGGTCAGCGCTTTGGCCCTCGTGGACGAGATATTGAAATTGAAATTAAAAACGCACCAACGCCAACCTTAAAAACAGTTTCAGAAATCTTAGGCGAAAATCTTGAAGCTTTCCCGGGCGTCAGTGCTGTCTCTGATAGCCTTCCTTTTGGCGATGAAGAAATTCTCATTGCGATTACCCCAAAAGGAGAGCAGCTTGGCTTTACCACTCAAAATGTTGGCAACCAGCTCAGAGATGCTTTTGAAGGCCGTATTGCAAAAAGATTTTCAACCTCCAATGAGGAAATCTCTATTCGGGTAAGAATGCAAACAGAAGGATTTAACATTGCATCCCTAGAGGGCTTCTTACTCAGAAGTCCAATTGGGGAGGAAGTACCACTTGCAGAAGTGGTAAATCTTACGGAAAAACGGGGTTTTGCTATTATTATTCGCGAGGATGGACGCCCCACCGTAACTTTAACAGCCGATGTGGATCGAGAGGTTAACAACCCTGATGACATTCTTGAAAATCTAGCAGATGAAATTCTCCCCCAACTACAAGCACAATATAATTTTGATTATGAATTTGGTGGCCGCAATGCAGAAAGGGCTCAAGCTTTTGGAGATGTTATGATTGGTAGCTTAATCGCTTTGTTCATCATATTTATCATTTTAGCTTTTGTTTTTTCTAGCTATCTACGCCCCATTATCATTATGGTCATCATTCCATTTGGGGCGGTTGGCGCGATTGGCGGTCATGCGATTACTGGATATGACATGTCAATTCTTTCCATATTTGGCTTACTTGGCCTTGCGGGTATTCTTGTTAATGATTCTATCATTCTGGTATCCCGTATTGATGAAAGACTGGAAAGCGGAGAAAGCCTTGCCACAGCATGTATTGAAGGTTCAAAAGATCGGCTTAGAGCTGTATTGCTTACATCTCTAACAACGGTGGGCGGTCTTTTTCCGCTACTGTTTGAAACTTCTTTACAAGCGCAATTCTTAATCCCCATGGCAATCACGCTTGTTTTTGGCTTAGCGCTTGCGACATTATATGTTCTCTTCCTTGTGCCTGCGATGATGGGTGTTGGCGGCGATATTGGCAAAGCCTTTAAATGGCTTTTAAGCGGTTATAAATCATCAGCTACGGTGCAA
>WTKA01000008.1:19636-36034 GCA_011524605.1 Hyphomicrobiales bacterium
TGGCAAAGCCTTTAAATGGCTTTTAAGCGGTTATAAATCATCAGCTACGGTGCAAAGCGAGTAGAGCTCTCAGCGTTTTTCTAATGAAAATCGCCTGCCGCTAATCATTTACTAACGTAAATGCTTGAGACGAAGAACATTACAAAAAGAACCCCCCAGACATTATAAGCAATGTCTGGGGGTTTTTTCATATTTTCAATTTTTAAAATACAGCTAATTAATAATCTAGGCTGCATCTATTAGATTAGCATCTAAAAAAGTTCACGCTGCTAGCATTTGATCTACATGCTGGACAAGCTCACGTAAATGGAATGGCTTTGATAAAACCTTCGCATCTTTTGGTGCATTGCTATCAGGGTTCAGTGCAACAGCTGCAAAGCCTGTAATAAACATAATCTTCATAGTTGGATCTAATTCAGCAGCTTTTCTCGCTAGCTCAATACCATCCATTTCAGGCATGACAATATCTGTCAATAAAAGTTCAAAAGGCTCTTGGCGCAGCCTATCAAGAGCGACAACACCATCGCCAAAAGCTACAACTTCATGTCCTGCTTTATCTAACGCCTTTGCTAGAAAACGACGCATATCCTCATCATCTTCCGCTAATAGAATTTTAGCCATTCCAAGTCCCCAAAATAATCAAATATATGTAATTGATGTGTAATATAACACTGATTTCATAAAAAAGTATTGCCTCGTTTGCAGCTTTTTACTTTTTATTTTAACAACGAATAAAGAGAGTTAAAAAATTATTCAAGCCATATTCTCGCATATTCATGAATTTTATTTAAATTAGATCCAATCTTGATATAGACTATTATTTTTAGCTATCACTTACATTTCCAAATAATATTGTGTAAAATAAAATGAGAAGCTGAAACTATATCACTGCAAAAAATGGAAAAAAAATGCTACTTTCTTCTGATCCTTACAATTGTTTTATGCCCTATGAGGCGTATTCTTTAGAAAATGAAGATCAAGGCCTTCTTTCAGGGACAAAATTTGCGGTAAAAGATATTTTTCATGTGAAAGGCTATCCCACATCAGCAGGCAATCCAACATGGGCAAAACGCTTTGGCGGCATTCAAAGTAAAAATGCTGCGAGCATAGATTTGCTCCTCAATGCAGGTGCTGAATTTAAAGGTAAAACAATTACAGATGAACTTGCCTTTAGTCATGTTGGTTCAAATGCACATTATGGAGAGCCTATCAATCCAAAAGCAACCATGCGTTATTGCGGTGGATCTTCCTCGGGATCAGCTGCTGCAGTGGCTGGCGCTTTAGTTGACTTTTCCATAGGCAGTGATACGGGTGGCTCCGTTAGAGGGCCTGCCTCTTTCTGCGGCATTTGGGGCATGCGCCCAACACATGATAGAATCAGTCTAGACGGTGCAATGGCATTAGCGCCTAGCTATGATACGCTCGGTTGGTTTGCTCGCGATAGCAATGTCATGGAGCGTGTTGGTGCTGTTTTATTAGGCGCTGATATCACAACAATAGATGAAAAACCTAATTTCTGGGTAGCAACTGACATAATTGAGGCTATGCATGAAAATTATAAAATGCCTTTTGAGAGATTTTTAAAAGCCTTTGGTGAAAAATTCTCTCACTATCAAAGAACAACCGCTCTACAAAACCATGAATTTTTAGAACTTGCTCATATTTTTCGCATTACACAACAGGCAGAAGTATGGGCTGAGCATCAAGATTGGGTAATCAAAGACCAGCCAGAACTAGGCCCCGGCATTTATGAAAGATTTGACTCAGCTTCCCAATTAACCGCTGAAGAAATCGCCTCAGCCCAACAAACGCGCATGATATTATCTCAACTCTTAAATAGGCTGATATTAGAAAATGGCATTCTGCTATTACCCTCTAGCATGACAATTGCTTTTGAGCGCAATATGAGTTTTGATCAAATTAATGCTATTCGCCTGCCCCATACAGCACTTATGTCCCTTGCGGGCATAGCAGGTTTACCGCAGATATCTATGCCATTATTAGAAGTTGATGGTGCTCCATTTGGTGTGTCTATCATTGGGCCGAAAGGAAGTGATCAAGCCCTTCTCGCTTTATCAGCAAGACTATATAGAGATGTTGGCTTTATACATTAGGCTCTATACTCAGCCTTATTAAAGCCAAAACAATCGCCGCACTGCATAAAATTTAATCACATTGCTATAATGCGCATTTATTAATCAATTATTAACTAATAGTTTTTCGAAAATTTCTAAACAAAGAAATTATAATATCCCATTACATCATGCACTTAATGTGAAAAATGCAAATTGGCACACTCTTTGCAAAGGAATAGGGGATTATGTAATTTGCATAATTTAATATCCAATGCGAAATGATATGAACTTTGCTTTAACCCGAATATCCTCTCAGGACGTAAGCAAATGACATTTCGAAAGAAGTGAACCAAGGAGGCTTATATGCCAATTAAGAAAATCCTACGTAAAAGCATGCTTTTTGCTGCTTTACTTGCTGGTACTGCTGTTGTTCAAACAGCTTCTGCTGAAATGCTTGATGTTGAGAAAGATGAGCTAAAATTTGGCTTTATTAAACTCACAGATATGGCGCCTTTGGCAATTGCATATGAAAAGGGCTATTTTGAAGACGAAGGATTATTTGTTACACTTGAAGCGCAAGCAAACTGGAAAGTCCTTTTAGACCGTACCATTACAGGTGAGTTAGACGGCTCTCATATGCTTGCTGGTCAGCCTATCGCTGCAACAATCGGTTATGGTACAAAAGCACATATTGTAACACCATTTTCTATGGATTTGAATGGTAACGGCATTACTGTTTCTAATGAAATCTGGGAAATGATGAAAGTGAATATTCCAGACGGACCTGATGGCAAGCCAGTTCACCCAATTAAAGCAGATGCATTAAAGCCTGTTGTTGATCAATTTATTGATGAAGGCAAGCCTTTCAATATGGGTATGGTTTTCCCAGTTTCGACACACAATTATGAGCTGCGTTACTGGCTTGCTTCTGGAGGTATCCACCCAGGATTTTATTCTGCAGAAGATGTTTCAGGTCAAATCTTAGGTGAAGCACTGCTTTCAGTAACACCCCCGCCACAGATGCCAGCAACCTTAGAAGCAGGTACAATTTATGGCTATTGCGTTGGTGAGCCTTGGAACCAACAAGCCGTATTTAAAGGGATTGGTGTTCCAGTTATCACAGATTATGAAATCTGGAAAAATAACCCGGAAAAAGTATTTGGCATGACTAAGGAATTCACTGAGAAATACCCAAATACAACATTAGCCATCACAAAAGCACTTATTCGCGCTGCAAAGTGGCTTGATGAGAATGACAATGCGAACCGTATGGAAGCTGTAGAAATTCTTTCTCGCTCTGAATATGTTGGTGCAGATGCAGAAGTAATTGCAAACTCTATGACTGGTACATTTGAGTATGAAAAAGGCGATAAGCGCGCTGTTCCAGACTTTAATGTATTCTATCGCTATAATGCAACATATCCATTCTACTCAGATGCTGTTTGGTATCTCACGCAAATGCGTCGTTGGGGTCAGATCACAGAATCTAAGCCAGACAGCTGGTATGATGAAGTAGCAAAATCAGTTTACCTTCCTGAAACCTATCTAAAAGCTGCAAGACTGCTTGTTGAAGAAGGCTATGTCGATGAAGCTGATTTCCCTTGGGATAGCGATGGCTATAAGGCGCCAACGCCAGCAGAAGATATTATTGATGGTATTCCATATGATGCAAAAGCACCTAATGCTTACCTCGATTCACTAGCAATCGGTCTAAAAACAGGCGAAACTGTTGTAGGTAACGAAGTTGTGTCAAACTAATCTAAATTAGTAAAATGCTGGGCTTTTACTAAGCCCAGCATATTCCTCCCCAAAAATAAGAAATATTAAAGGATCCAGTTATGGCTGATGCAACTGACACACTGTCTCCAAAAACGCCTAGCGCGCGTAGAGAAAAAGTCTTTACGATGATTAATAAAGCAAGTGGCTGGTTTGATGCCCTAGGTCTTTCTTGGCTTACACCACTTCTTCGCCTCGCTGCGGGTGATAACGTAAAAGAGCAGCTTTCAGAATTAAAACGCGTCTTGCTCATTCCTATTCTCGGCATTTTAGCCTTCCTCCTTTTGTGGGGCATTGCCGCACCTCAAGTAAATACATCTTTGGGTACAATTCCAGGCCCTGCTCAAGTTTGGGAGCAAACTGGAAAACTTTGGGATGATCATGTAAGAGAACGCGAAAAAGCAGCAGCTTTTTATGAACGCCAAGAAATTCGAAATGAAAAGCTTGTTGCAGCAGGCAAAGAGGATAAAGTAAAATGGCGTCAATATACGGGTAAACAAACCTATATTGACCAAATTTATACCTCACTCATTACAGTTGGCGTCGGTTTTATTATCGCAACAATTATCGCTATTCCCTTAGGTATTGCTTCAGGACTATCAAAATCCTTTAATGGCGCTATTAATCCGCTTATCCAGATTTTTAAACCAGTATCGCCACTCGCATGGCTCCCAATTGTTACAATGATTGTATCTGCTCTTTATGTAAATACATATGACTGGATGCCAAAATCTCTGCTTATCTCAGCAATCACAGTGACATTATGCTCTATGTGGCCAACTTTGATCAACACATCTTTAGGTGTTTCTTCTGTTGATAAAGACCTTATGAATGTAGGCCGTGTATTACAGCTACCAACGGCAAAAACAATTACAAAGCTTGTTCTTCCTTCATCTCTGCCTTTAATCTTTACAGGTCTTCGTCTTTCTTTAGGTGTTGGTTGGATGGTTTTGATTGCCGCAGAAATGCTTGCGCAAAACCCAGGCCTTGGAAAATTTGTTTGGGATGAGTTCCAAAATGGCTCTTCTCAGTCTCTTGCTAAAATTATGGTTGCTGTTCTTACAATTGGTCTTATTGGCTTTATGCTAGACCGGATTATGTATGCGCTACAAAGTGCATTCACATTCAGTGCAAATAGATAATCTTCATTTAATTACGGGTAAAATAGAAAGTTTAGGATTCTATTTTACCCCATAGGAGACAGATATGTCATTTCTTGAAATTACAAATATGTCAAAACATTATGGTGAAGGCGCATCTCGCACAAATGTATTGACTGATATTAATCTTAAAGTGGACGACGGTGAATTTATTGCCATTGTAGGCTTCTCAGGTTCTGGTAAAACAACCCTTATCTCAGCGATTGCAGGTCTTATCAAACCTGATGCAGGAGAAGTTGTTTTTAAAGGCAAAACAATAGATGCACCAGGCCCTGATCGTGGCCTTGTATTTCAATCTTACTCTTTAATGCCTTGGCTTTCAGTTTATGGCAATGTTGAACTTGCTGTTGCGCAAGTGCATAAGAAAAAATCAAAGAAAGAACGCGCCGAAATCATCGATAAATATATTGATATGGTAGGTCTTTCCCATGCAACTGATAGAAAACCTGCAGAATTATCAGGCGGTATGCGGCAGCGTGTTGCCGTAGCACGTGTCTTAGCTATGCAGCCTGAGATTTTACTCCTTGATGAACCGCTTTCAGCACTTGATGCTTTGACACGGGCAAAGCTGCAAGATGAGTTTGCTGATATTTCAGAAAAAGAGAAGAAAACCATTATTCTCATTACGAATGATGTGGACGAAGCTATTTTACTAGCTGATCGCATCATTCCTCTAACGCCAGGCCCTGATGCAACGTTAGGCCCTGAGTTTAAAGTAAATATTCCACGTCCTAGAGATCGTGGCGCAATGAATTCATCAGATGAATTTATTAAACTGCGTGCTGATATTACAGAATATCTCATTTCTGTCGGCGAACAAGCCAGCAGCGGTAATGAAGATGAATATGCCTTACCAAATGTTATACCGATTACGCAAGATATTCCTAAAGAACGCAATAGCACTGCCGAAACAACAACTGAGCTACCTGATGCTTATAAAGCAGCAGCAAAATCAGCCCGTAAAGAAGGCTATCTTCAATTTTCACAATTGAAAAAAGTCTACCCAACGCCCAAAGGCCCTCTCACGGTTGTTGATGGTTTTGAGTTAAAGCTGAATAAAGGCGAATTTATCACGCTGATTGGACATTCAGGCTGTGGCAAATCAACTGTTTTGTCTATGACTGCAGGCTTAAACTCAATCACGGAAGGTTCCGTTATTCTAGATGGTAAGCATGTGTTGGGTGCAGGGCCTGAACGCGCTGTTGTGTTCCAAGCGCCTTCTTTAATGCCATGGCTTACAGCTCGTGAAAATGTCTCCATCGGCGTTGATCAGGTTTATCCTTTTGCATCAAAAGCAGAGAAAAAAGATATTGTTGAATATTATCTAGCCCGCGTTGGTCTTGCAGACAGTATGAATAAGGCTGCAGCTGATCTATCAAACGGCATGAAACAGCGGGTTGGTATTGCTCGTGCCTTTGCATTATCTCCAAAGCTCTTACTATTAGATGAACCCTTTGGCATGTTAGACAGCTTAACACGCTGGGAATTACAAGACGTGCTTATGGAAGTTTGGCAGCGTACTGAAGTGACGACGATTTGCGTAACTCATGATGTTGATGAAGCGATTTTGTTAGCAGATCGAGTCGTTATGATGTCAAATGGCCCTAACGCGCGGATTGGTAATATTATGGAAGTTGATTTGCCTCGCCCGCGCTCTCGTAAAGAGTTGTTAGCACATCCTGATTATTATGCCTATCGCGAAGAGTTACTTGATTTCTTAGAGGCTTATGAAGGCGGTGCAGATCCATCTGAAGAGCAGTTAAAGTCAATTCAAGAAAAACGCGCACAAAGATTAAAAAGACAGAGAAGCTCTTCTGTCGCAGCTGCGGAATAAAAATGAACCAAGAACAAATCAAAATAATTAAAACATCCTTTGAAAAAATTGAACCAATAGCTGATCAAGCAGGCATGTTATTTTATGAAAAACTGTTTGAAATAGCGCCAGAGCTTTCTTCTCTTTTCTTCAATGATAGGACAGTGCAAGCTCAAAAACTGATGAAAACGCTGGGGGTTGTGGTTCATAATTTAGAAAATATTGAGGATATTTTACCCAATGTAGAAAAGCTTGCCATTGCTCATGTGGACTATGGTGTAAAGCCTGAGCATTATTTACCAGTTGGGAAAGCTTTGATTTGGACAATTGAAAAAGGGCTAGGCGATGACTGCACAACGGAAATAAAAGAAGCTTGGCTAGCAGCCTATCGCTTTTTGTCAAATTTCATGATTTCCGTCGCCTATAATTCTGAATAAAGGAATAGAATATGACCAAAAAACTTGTCGTAATCGGCAATGGCATGGCGCCAGGTCGCATGTTAGAGGATTTATTTGATAAATCTCCTGATGCCTATGACGTCACCATTTTTAATGCGGAACCTCGTGTGAATTATAATCGGCTCATGCTATCCCCTGTCCTTTCAGGAGAAAAGACATATGAAGATATTATCACCCATGGCGATGATTGGTATGAAACCCATGGTGTGACGCTGCACAAATCTGCAAAAATCACTGAAATAAATCGAGAAGCAAAAACAGTTACCTCTGAGAACGGCATCACTGCCTCTTATGATAAACTCGTTATTGCAACAGGATCTAATCCCTTTATCATCCCTCTACCAGGCCATGATTTAGATGGTGTTCTCACTTATCGCGATTTAGATGATGTTGAACGCATGATTGCCGTTTCAAACACAGGGGGACGCGCGGTTGTTATCGGTGGCGGCCTGCTCGGTTTAGAAGCAGCTGCTGGCCTTAAAATGCAAGGCATGGACGTAACAGTGCTGCATTTAATGCCAACATTGATGGAGCGCCAGCTCGACCCTGCTGCGGGCTATTTGCTTGAAAAAGCATTTACTGACCTTGGCATTGATGTATTAACAGAAGCAAATTCAAAAGAAATTTTAGGTCAAGATGGCAAGGTAACAGGTATCCGCCTTGAAGATGGCACTGAAATAGAGGCTAAAATCATTGTGATGGCGGTGGGCATTCGTCCTTCTTTTGACTTAGCTAAATCATGTGAATTAGAGGTTAACCGCGGCATTGTCGTTAGCGATGATATGCGCACATCCGACCCTGACATTTTCTCGTTAGGCGAATGTGTTGAACACCGCGGCATGTGCTATGGTCTTGTGGCACCTCTTTATGAAATGGGCACAGTCATTGCCAAGAATCTTCTTGATGAAGAAGCTATTTATGAAGGCTCTGTTACTGCAACCAAGCTAAAAGTGACCGGCATTGATCTTTATTCTGCAGGTGATTTTGCAGATGCGGATGATCGTGAAGAAATTGTCCTTCGTGATGCAGCAAATGGCATATATAAACGCCTTGTTTTAAAGGATAATAAAATTATTGGCGCTGTTTTATATGGTGAAACATCTGACGGACCATGGTTCTTTGACATGCTGAAAAAAGAGACAGATGTCTCTGAAATGCGCGACACACTTATATTCGGTCAAGCCTTCCAAGGGGGCGCTCCCTTGGACCCTATGGCGGCCGTTGCAGCATTGCCCGATGACGCAGAAATCTGTGGCTGCAACGGCGTATGTAAGGGTAAAATTGTTGAGACCATTACTGCACAGGGCTTAACAAATTTAGATGATGTCCGCGCACATACAAAAGCATCAGCTTCTTGCGGGACATGCACAGGGCTTGTTGAACAAGTCATGGCGTTAACGTTAGGGGATAGCTATAATCCTGATGCCGTTGCTGCCATGTGTGGATGTACTGATTTAAGTCATGGTGATGTACGTCGCCTGATTAAAGCAAAAGGCCTAAAGTCTATTCCTGAAGTGATGCAGGAGCTTGAATGGAAGACATCTTGCGGTTGTGCAAAATGCCGCCCTGCCCTCAACTATTATTTAGTTGCTGATTGGCCTGAAGAATATGCCGATGATTATCAATCACGCTTCATTAATGAGCGCGTACATGCCAATATTCAAAAAGATGGCACTTATTCTGTTGTACCACGCATGTGGGGCGGAGTAACATCCTCCAAAGAATTGCGCGCTATTGCTGATGTTGTGGACAAATTTGATATTCCAACGGTTAAAGTGACGGGTGGTCAACGTATTGATATGCTCGGTATCAAAAAAGAAGACTTAACCGCTGTTTGGTCTGATCTTGGCGAAGCGGGTTTTGTCTCAGGTCAAGCCTATGCAAAAGGCCTGCGCACTGTGAAAACATGTGTTGGCACGGATTGGTGTCGTTTTGGCACACAAGATTCAACGGGTCTTGGCATCCGCATTGAAAAATTCATGTGGGGCTCTTGGACACCAGCAAAACTTAAATTAGGTGTGTCAGGCTGTCCACGGAATTGCGCTGAAGCAACATGTAAAGATATTGGCGTGATCTGTGTCGATTCAGGCTTTGAAATTCATTTTGCTGGCGCTGCTGGTCTTGATATCAAAGGCACTGAAGTTCTTGGTACTGTTGCTACTGAAGATGAAGCTTTAGAATATATTGTAGCTCTTGCACAAATGTATCGCGAGCAAGGCTATTATCTAGAGCGCATTTATAAATGGGCAAAACGCATTGGTTATGATGAAGTGCGGGCGCAAATTATGGATGATCCAGAAAAGCGCAAAGGCTATTATGATCGTTTTGTGCATAGCCAGAAATTTGCGCAGGTTGATCCATGGTCAGAGCGTGTTTCAGGCAAGGATAAGCATGAATTTCAACCAATTAAAATTGCCCAAATGGAGGCCGCAGAATGAATGCTCAAACGCAAAACTGGGTTGATTTATGTGAACTAACCGCCATTCCTCAACGCGGCGCACGCTGTGTTGAGGCAGGTGAAAATAAAATCGCTGTTTTCAGAACGGCTGACGATAATATATTTGCACTAGAAGATAAGTGTCCACATAAAGATGGGCCATTAAGTCAAGGTATTGTTCATGATGGGTGCGTTACATGCCCCCTTCATAACTGGGTTATTTCCCTAGAAACAGGCCAAGCTCAAGGGGCAGATGAAGGTGAAGTACAAACATACCCAATCCGCATTGAGAATGGCAATGTTCAAATTGATATTGCAAAAATAATGGGGTAATCATGAATATATCATCTTCCTTTACTCAAACAACATGCCCCTATTGCGGGGTGGGTTGTGGTGTATTAGCAAAACCAAATGAGGATGGTAGCGCTGAGATAAAGGGAGATGATACTCATCCTGCCAACTATGGGCGACTGTGCTCTAAAGGGTCTGCTTTAGGGCAAACAACCCACTTAAAAGATAGATTATTATATCCAGAAATATATGGCGAAAAAGCAAGCTGGGACGATGCTTTAGATAAAATTGCAACTCAATTTAAAGACATCTTAGAAACAGATGGGCCAGACGCTATTGCCTTTTACGTTTCAGGGCAAATCTTGACCGAAGATTATTATGTCGCCAACAAACTCATTAAAGGCTTTATTGGCACAGCGAATATAGATACAAATTCACGCCTTTGCATGGCTTCCTCCGTTGCAGGCCATAAACGCGCTTTTGGATCTGATACGGTGCCAGGCTGTTATGAAGATTTTGAAAAAGCAGGTTTAATAACCCTTGTTGGCTCTAACCTTGCTTGGTGCCATCCGGTGCTTTATCAGCGCATTATGGCGGCTAAAGAGAATAATCCAAATTTAAAAATTGTTCTTATTGATCCAAGGCGAACAGCGAGTGCTGATAGTGCGGACATTCATTTAGATATTAAACCAGATGGCGATATTCCGCTCTTTTTAGGGCTATTAAATGCTATTCAAGCTCAAGGCAAGATAGACCAAAACTATGTTGATCGCTTTACAAATGGATTTGCAGATGCTCTTGCCCATGCGCAAAACTATTCACTAGAAGATATTATTGAACAAACAGGGCTTAGCCGTGAAAAGCTTACTGCATTCTATGATTTATACTGTGATACAGAAAAAGCTCTTACAATTTATAGCCAAGGGGTTAATCAATCCGTATGTGGCACTGATAAGGTTAATGCAATTATCAACTGCCATTTAGCTACAGGACGCATTGGCAAAGAAGGCATGGGGCCTTTTTCAATTACAGGCCAACCCAATGCGATGGGTGGGCGCGAGGTAGGCGGCCTTGCTAACATGCTCGCCTGCCACATGGATATTGATAATGCTGAGCATCAAGCGCTCGTTTCTGATTTTTGGCAAACAAGCCACTTAGCGACAAGCCAAGGCCTCAAAGCTGTTGATATGTTTGATGCCGTTCATAAAGGAAAAATCAAAGCAATCTGGATTATGGCGACAAACCCTGTTGATAGTATGCCCAACGCTAATAAAGTAAGTGAGGCACTAGAAAAATGTCCGCTTGTGATTGTCTCTGATGTGAAAAATAATAATGATACAATTGCCTATGCCCACATTAAACTGCCATCTCTTGCGTGGGCAGAAAAAAGTGGGACGGTAACAAATTCAGAGCGGCGCATATCGCGCCAACGCCCCTTTATGCCTGCTCCAGGCGAGGCAAAAGCAGACTGGTGGCAAATGGCTAAAGTTGGCGAAAAACTAGGCTTTACAGAGGCTTTTTCTTGGCAAAATGCTTCAGAAGTTTTCACTGAATATGCTGCTATGAGTGCCTATGAAAATAATGGGTCTCGTGACTTTGATATTGGTGCTTGGGCTGATGCGAGCGAAGAAGACTATGATACATTAAAACCTTTCCAGTGGCCACAACCTAAAGAGGCTCATTCAGCGCCATCTAATACGCGCTTCTTTGCCAATGGCGGTTTTTACACGCCGGATAAAAAAGCACGCTTTATCATACCCACCGTGCCTGAACAGCATGTTTTTGAAGATGAAGATATACTCCATTTGAACACGGGACGTATTCGTGATCACTGGCATACAATGACAAGGACTGCCCTTAGTCCCACATTATCTAACCATTTAGCAGAGCCTTTTTGTGAAATTCATCCAAGAGATGCTGAAAAAAGAGATATCAAAGATGCTGATATCGTTAGAATTGATAATAATCAGGGGCATATTTTTGTTCGCGCTTTGATAACAGACCGTGTTGCAAAAGGTGAAATTTTTGTCCCCATGCACTGGACCGATCAAGTGAGTGCAAATGCGCGGGTTGACCAGCTTTTACCAGATGTGAAAGATCCATTTTCAGGCCAACCAGCCTTAAAATTTGGGCGTGTAAAACTTGTCCATGCTAAAATGCAAAGCTATGGGTTTGCTATTTTCACGCAAGAACCAGACTTGCGCGCTATCAAGGATTTTGATTATTGGAGCATCGCCACATGCGAAGGGGGCTATCGTGTTGAATTTGCCTCTAAAACAGCTTTTTCTGATTTAAATCCGAGTGGGTTGAGCAACCGCTTTGCTATTGCTAAAGACTGTGCACCGCTTTCTTATATTGATGAAACAAGTCAACAAAAGCGTTTTGCTTGGTTTGAAGACAATAATCTATTAGCCGCTGTGTTTATTGCAGCTCATCCAGTGAATGCAGCGCGGGATTATATTTCTAGTTTACTAAAATATGAATTTAAGTCTTTATCTGATCAGTTTTTAACGCTATCACCTGTGCCAAGACAAGATATGCCCGATAAAGGCAAAATTATTTGTTCTTGTATGCAGGTGGGTAAAAATGATATTCTCGGTGCCATTGACAATGGATGCGAAACAATAGATGCCATCTCTAAAACGACAACGGCGGGGACAAATTGTGGTTCATGTAAACCTGAAATCAGGGAGATTCTAGATGGCTATCATTCCATTGCAGCTGAATGAAACTGAAAACAAGGTCAGCAAACGCCGCAAAGAGCGGATTGATGCGCTTGCCGTTCTCCCTGTTTTTTTCAAACTCAAGGACAAAAATGTTTTGCTTGCTGGCGGTTCTGATGCTGGTGCTTGGAAGGCAGAGCTTTTATGGGCAAGCGGCGCTATCGTACATATTTATACGCCCGAGTTAAGCGCTGAATTTCAGGAAATTTATGAGAATGCAAAATCTAGCCAAAATCCAATGATTTGGCATGAGCGTCCATGGGCAACTGATAGTTTTGAGCATATGGAAATTGCTATCGGTGACATGGAGACAGAAGGCGCAGGTCAAGCTTTTTACTGTGCTGCAAAAGCAGCAGGCATTGCTGTCAATGTGATTGACCAGCCAGAATTTTGCATGTTTCAATTTGGCTCCATTGTTAATCGCTCTCCTATTGTTGTGGGTATTTCTACAAATGGCGCTGCCCCTATTTTCGGACAGGCCATCCGTCGTCGTATCGAAACGCTCCTGCCAGCCTCAATTCAGGATTGGGCAAAAAAGGCAGAAGAAGTACGTCCTTTTGTCAATGAAGCACTGGACTTTGGTCGTCCACGTCGTATTTTCTGGGAAAAGTTTGTTGATCTCGCTTTCACAAAATCTATTAGCTCCCCCTTAGAATATTTGAAAAAGCTCATTCATAATGTGGAAAATGATAAAAGTTCAACAGATGGCAAAGTCACCCTTGTGGGTGCGGGTCCTGGTGATCCTGAACTTTTGACACTCAAAGCTGTGCGCGCCTTGCAAGCTGCCGATGTCATTTTATATGACGATCTTGTTTCGGGTGAAGTTTTAGAGCTTGCACGCCGTGAAGCAAAGCGATTGCTTGTGGGCAAGCGTGGCGGGCGTGAATCCTGCCGTCAAGAAGATATCAACGATATGATGGTTAAGCTCGCAAAGGCTGGTAAAAATGTTGTGCGATTAAAATCTGGTGACCCTTCTGTATTTGGTCGCTCAGGCGAAGAAATGGCTTGGCTGAGAGCGCAGAATATTTATGTCCATGTCGTGCCTGGGATTACGGCAGCCTCCGCAATGGCTGAACGGCTTGGTATTTCCCTCACCCACCGCGACCATGCGCAATCACTGCGCTTGACCACAGGTCATAGCAAAAAGGGTGACCTGCCCCATGAGGTTGATTGGTCTGCTATTGCTGATACAACAACAACGAATATATTCTATATGGGCGGACGTACAGCACCAAAAATCCGCGAGCAGCTGTTAGCCAATGGCTTACCAGCCCATACACCCGTAGCGATTATGTCTGCCATTACGCGTGATGAAGAAAAACATTGGTTTGGCATCTTAGATCACCTCGAGCAAGGGGTCGAAGAACTTGGCATCGATCAACCTATTTTAATTGGGGTTGGCAATATATTTTCCATGGTGCAAAAGCGGCAGCAAGAGAAGCTAGATAACCAGTCTATTGTTTAAAATTTAAGCTAAAGCTATAATTACGTCCTTATTGAGATATTTTTAGCACTAATAACTTCTATAAATTGTATTTATAAAAAATTTAATTTATAATAATATTTTAGATCATCATGCTATGAAAAAACCACTCAAAAAAATTGGGTGGTTTATAAATGTGAAAATTATGGACGATAACAATCAAAAAGAAAAATTCTCTACAGATAAAACTTTACCCAGCATTGCATTATTTGCCTTTATTAAAGGAATAGTCGATTACCTTTGGCTTGAGTATGATACTGGTCCTTTTTATTCATTCATAGGGGTCTTAATATTCATTTATTGGCTTTATTTAATCCGCAAATATGATCGGTAATTATCAGCAATCTGCATTATTATAAGCGCTTACGGCTCTTTGCAGACGATTTTCCAAACGCTTTAGAGCAGTTGCAAGACTATTTAACCGGCGCCCTGCACGCACAAAATCGCTATTTTCATCAATGGTTTCTAGATTTTCACTAATGCTTTCAACCTCATCTAATAATTCTCGAATACCATAAAAAGTACTTGCAGCACTTAAAATTGTAATAGGCTTATTTAACTTTTGTTTTAATTCTTCTAATACTTTATAAACAAACTTTCCTCCTCTTATTATGCCTCCGATAGCAATCAAATAACCTCCAGCCTCAATAGCTAGCTTTACCCTTGCACTATTCGTTGCCCTTTGTGCTTTTGCGATATCTCGCTTTGTCCTTTCACTAACACTTTCAAGCTCTCTTGTAATTCTTTGCATCTGGTTCAAAATATCATAAATATGCTTTTTTCTGCGTTCACATTGCTTTGAGTGACTAGAATCTCGCCCTCCATGGCGACGTGAACGCTTCACTTCTGTATCAATCACCAGCTTATTAATTGCCTCATTCAGCGTTGAGCCATAAAATTCATTTTGCATATTAAACTCCTTATATTCTTGAAGTTATAGAAACATAAGCAAAGCAAGCGGGGATAAAAAACAATCTAAATAGTTGAAATCCATAATTTTCTATTTATTATATAAGTAAACATGCATGAGAGAAAATGATAAGGCATATTGATGCAAGAAGATGAGGAAAAGAAAAAAGAAAAACCATTTTTCTTTTCCTATATAATCATTTTTTTGGCTTTTAATAAATATTTAGATGGTGATATATTTGATGCTTGTTTCTGGTTTTTCGTCTGTATATTAGAAATAAGCTTATGGGCATATAAAACAAAATTATTGAAATCAAACTCAGAAGAAGACGACAACAGCCTTTCATTGTCTATGATATCAATAATTATATTTTTTTATGCTCTAATAAAATATTTTTATTTTAATTATGAAGACACATTTTTCATTTTCATTACAGCAATTATTCTTTTCATAATATCCATATATTTCAAATATTTTTTAAGAGAAGAAGATTTTAAAAAACATAAAAAAGAAAAAAGCGTTCAATACTTAACATTAAAGATAATATACCAAGCATTAATTACAATCATTATTTTATATGCGCTCTATTTCACAATCATAATGATAAAATACGTATAAAAACAGTCAAATAAGAGAAAATCACAGGCCATAGTCATGCAAGAACATAAGAAAAAGAAAAAAGAAAAACCATTTTTATTTTCCTATGTAATAATTTTTTGGGCTGTTAGCGACTATTTAGACGGGGATATATTTGATGCTTGTTTCTGGTTTTTCATCTGCATATTAGAAATTAGCTTTTGGACGTATAAAACAAAATTATTGAAATCAAAGTCAGAAGAAGAAAGACTTAAAGCGCAAGAAAAGACTGATAAGACTTTATTGCTCATACTCGGATCTCTTTTTATAGGCTTTGGCATCATAAAATATTTTTATTTTGATGATCAAAAAATAGTTTTTATCTTAATAATAACAGCCATTATTTTTATAATATCCAAATATTTTATAAAAGACGGCGATTTTGAACAAAAAATGAAATCAGGGATATTTAAATATATTACAATAAAACTTATATATCGCTGTCTTTTGACAATAATGTGCTTACAGCTATTCTATATCACAATCTTAATGATAAAATACATATAACATATTATTTCGAAGTCTCCTCCGCATCAAAACTTTATCCCCGCTAGGTAGCAACCGATTAGCATGAACAGCAGATTATTTCATGCAAGCGGAGCTATTATGGATTATACGCCTAATTTAAACCTGCCT
>WTKA01000029.1 GCA_011524605.1 Hyphomicrobiales bacterium
CCATGATGCCTTTTGTTATTTACCGCGTAGTGCTTGGCATTGCGCTCATTGCTGCTCTTTTAATCTGGGGGTAGAGTCGGGGTGAATAAAATAAAGGTAGGTGCTTCATTCTGGTGTACATTCAATAGAAACCTAAAACTACTGCATTATCATTTAGATCAAGGAGTATCTTCTGGAATTTTGGTTCCAAATCTTGGTCGATAAAACGGCGGGGAATAATTATCGCTTGAACTTTGCTAATCCAAATAAAGTAATGATCCTTCGTCCGTTCTAGTGCTACGATAGAATGCCCTGACAAACGCGATTCTATAGCAATAGACTTAGCAAAGATTCCATCTTCCGCAAATAGAAGTGTGGTCTCATCATCAAAGTTGCTACGCTTAAAATACCATCTGTAATAAATGGGCATCATCACATAGCGTGAACTCAACATACCAAGCGCACCGCCACACCATGGGACAGATAACGGAACGTCATATATTGCTTCTTGCTCTCCAAAGAACGATAAAGCATCTATCGCAAAGGCCAATACTCCTAAAGCAAGAATAGTAAAAAAAGCTCCTTTATTAATGATTCCCTTTAGTCTGCCCGCACCATTAAAATAGGGAGATCGCATCATAGCGATAAAATCTTTGCTATTAATTTTGTAGTTTAGTTCCATTTTTTTCCTTCTTCTTTGTTTTCGGCCAATTTCCACAAAGTTGCTAGTTAGGTATTAAAAATTCCGCATAGCAAACATTGTAGTATCCGACAACATCCGTTCCCTTTGAGATCTAAGTAAGCATTGTACTTTTGTTAGATATCATCACCAGTCATTTAAAATTAATTTATGATTCAAAAAAAAACTAAATTATTATTAATTTGAGAAACTAAGTTAGGCCTCTTGGTGGGCGGGTGGAATTTGGTGAAGCATGGCCAAAAGCCCTAACGAGAGAATTTCATGAAGAACTAGGTGTTCAAGTGGAAGTGATTGGAAAGCCAATATTTATGGAGAATATATATACCCATGAAAATATGCTTGGTCATGAAGTTGTAATCATATCAGATGTTTTATTACCAAGTGATACCTATTTGGACGACGAAGTTATAGAGTATTTTGAAGATAATGGGGAAAAATGCCGCGCCCATTGGTTTGATACAGAACGCTTGGATTGCGGCGGACTTGAGCTTTATCCAAGCGGCTTGAAAACAATATTACAAGATAGGTTCAAAACATAATTGTCAAAAATATTCCCTCTTGCGCTTTTGAGATAACTTCTGTATAGAAAAGCCTTCGCCAAAAAGGCTGTCAGGTTTTAAAAGTGGTATATGATATATCCACCTTGGCTGCTGAATAATAATGGAGAATTAAATGTCGAAACTCAAAACAAAGAGTGGCGTGAAGAAGCGCTTTAAAGTCACTGGCAGTGGCAAGGTTAAAGCGGGTCAAGCTGGTAAGCGCCATGGTATGATCAAACGCACGAATAAATTCATTCGCAACGCACGTGGTACGTCAGTTCTTTCTGATGCTGATGCACGTATTGCAAAAAAATTCATGCCATATAGCCGTTAATAAACGCCAGATTTGAAAGGAACTTCCCATGTCACGAGTAAAACGCGGCGTCACATCACATGCACGCCATAAAAAAGTTTTAAAGGCCGCCAAAGGTTATTATGGCGCGCGTAAGAATACAATTAAAGTCGCTATGCAGGCGGTCGATAAAGCCCGCCAATATGCATATAGAGACCGTAAAAATAGAAAGCGTAATTTCCGCGCTCTTTGGGTTCAGCGTATTAATGCTGCAGCAAGAGAACATGGTCTAACTTATGGTCGTTTCATTGATGGCCTAACTAAGGCAGGCATTGAAGTCGATCGCAAAGTTTTATCTGATCTTGCTATTCATGAGCCGCAAGCATTTAAAGCCCTTGTTGATCAGGCAAATGCTGCACTAGAAAAAGCTTATGCTGCCTAATTAAAAATAATATCTATATGTATGAAAGCGCTCTTTTCAGGGCGCTTTTTTATTGTAAAATTGATGATTGCTATTATGGTCATCGCCATTATTATAGGAGAATGAATATGACTTTATTATTGGGCGATATTGTTCCAAATTTTACTGCGGATTCAACAATTGGAACGATAAATTTTCACGAATGGTTAGGTGAAAGTTGGGGCTTTTTCTTTTCTCATCCCGCTGACTTCACCCCTGTTTGCACAACAGAACTTGGTAGAACATCGCAATTAAGCGCACAATTTGCAGAACGAAATGTAAAATCTGTTGGATTATCGACGGATACTTCTGAGCAGCATTTAGCTTGGCTAAAAGATGTTAATGAAACACAAAATACATGTGTTGAATTTCCGGTAATTGCTGACACTGATCTGACAGTTGCAAAGCTTTATGGCATGTTGCACCCAGAACAAAGTGCTACAGCTACGGTGCGCTCTGTCTTTATTATAGACCCCAACAAGAAGCTCCGTCTTACTATGACTTATCCAATGACTGTTGGACGCAATTTCAATGAGATATTACGCGTGATTGATTCATTGCAAACAGGGGATGCAAATAGTATTGCGACACCTGCAGATTGGCAGCCTGGTGATTTAGCGATTATTCCCCCTTCTATTTCCAATGAAGAAGCAGATAAAAAATTTCCTCAAGGCTATGAAGTGATCAAACCTTATTTGCGCACTGTAAAGATTTAGTCGCTTTATACGCCATTAGTAAAATTATAAACAAAAGTATAAAACCGCTTTCCGTGAAGATGGCGGTTTTTATTTGCATATAATATTATATAAGATCTTTTTGAATACAAGCTTCAATAGCAATCATTCCGCAGGCTTATAATGATAATCATAGCGGCGCGTCATTTGTAAAGGGGCAGGGTTGGTGCGTGTTCGCCACTGGTCTTTGCGTACTTGGCGTTGCTGCTTTTTCTTCAGGCGCAACTGTTTTATCACGACTAATATGGTGCCCAAGATGAGCACAAGCACGTAGAAGCGGAAAACGGTACGTACCGAATAGGTGAATTGCAGATAGCAAGAAAGCAGTAAAATCATATTCAGCAAAATAGCCATAGCGCCGGGATAAAGACGTAAAATCATAAAGACATAACGAATGGCTAGCACCTGAATGCCAAAATATATCGCCATATAGAGTGGGCCAAAGCGAATAATTTCTGCAATACCCCCCATGGGCACGAAGGTGTGTACACGTACTTCATTGCCAACACGAATTTCATTAAAACCATCAATGAATGAGGGAAAAGGCGAAATGGATAATATTTTATACCATTCATCATAATATTTCTCGCCAACAAAGACTTCTGACACAACAAAGATGCCCTCGAAAACATTGGCTAAAGTGTTACTGTTTGCATTTGGGTTTGGGTTATTGACCATTGCATCCCAAGCATAGGGAATAGATTCAAAACCGTGGAAGCCTGAACCACGCCCTGATAGCATCATAAATAGAGTCACCCCCCCCACTAGGAAGAAAGGAATAATGACAAACGGATTTTTCTTATCCGCCATAATGGCATAGACGCCGCCCATGGCAATGGGCATCATGGCAGCATAGCGAGAGTGACCAGCAAATTCAAAGAGCCAATGCCATAAAACAACGGGGAGCAAGACAAGGACAACGAGGCGCACCCCTTTTGCTAAAGCAAATGCCCATATGATACATGTGATAAGACCGACTAGCTTATTTGATTGCTGAATAAATTTTGCAAGACCGCTATCCGTGTTTAAGGCATCAAGACCCGCCATTTTCAAATATTCTGTGTTGGCCATAACGATTGTAAAGTCTAGGGATGAAACATGGACTATCGTTCTAAGCCACATTAAAATGGCTACACCCATTAACGGCCCTACACCGACCTTAACTTTTGAAAAGTCAACCACTTGGCCTTTTAACCGGATGCCCCAGCAGCAAAAATAGTAAAATAAGAAAATATAGAAAAGCAGTAAAATTAGATTTTCATAAAAATGAATATGGGCAAAGGATGACCAGATATACAGGAAATCATAGTCCATATAGCCTTCTTTAAAAGTCCATAGCATGATTTTGCCAGCAATCATATAGCACATAACCCCATGGGGCACAGGCAAGAACATTACCCGCCGCATGAGGCGCCATAAGAGAAATAGCTCAATCGTTACTAATGTAATTGTGAGAAGGTCGTCATTTTCCATTTCTGGATATTTTCACCCTTTCTTGCGCAAGCTCCGGGGCTGGCTTTATAGAAATATCATCTAAATATTCTCTGCCTTTTTTAGATTTTGGTTGATCAATGGCTTCGATTAAATCGCAAAGCATATCAATATTGCCAAAAGCTGCTTGTTTTGCTTTTTCAAGTCCTTGCGCCATAGGCGCGTCTTTTGTCCGCAGTATAGAGGTTATTCTATTAACAGCTTGTTCTGCTGCTTTTGCGCCTTTTGGTAAAATTACGAGCTCTTCATTCACGCCTAAAGAGGCCGCGCCATCACTGACTTTACGCTGATATGGAATCCAAATGGTAGGACGGTTAATAACAGTGCCAACAACAGCAATATGAAATCGCATGCCGATAATGACATCAGCAGACTGCATAATGTTAAGATAATCAACTGGATTGCCATTAAAAGGGATGAGCTTGGTTCGAGCTTTAAGCGTATCGGATAAGCTATCATAAAAGCATTCAGATATTTCCGTATCTCCATCATGCTCACCTTGATTGACAACTAAAACTGAGACCCTTGCTGTGGAGAATTTTTCGAGCTGTTGTGATAATATTTTTGGTAGCTCGGTTAGATAGTCTTTAATCTCATCCTTATCGACACTAGATACAAGTTTTTCCGGCACGATTGAGAATATAATATGAGGTGCTTGTGTTTTTTCTTGGCTGCCATCACTTGCATGGGATGCAAGCAGAGAAAGATCATGCGTTTGTTGAAAATCACTATTTAAGCCTAGCTTATGCGCATCATCATAGCTTGCCTTGTCTCTTAAGGCTAGAAAATGCATCGCACTGCTTGCAATTTTCATGATTTTTTTTGTAAAGGGTCGTTTAAACGGGCCAATACCAACGCCAACCATGCCGACTTTATTGCCAAAAAATTTTGCAAGAAGGCATAACACTGCTAGCTTCGCTAATACAAGTCGATAGCCTTTATGGCGTTGATCAGGATAGGCATCATGAAACATAGTACCGCCGCAAATGATAAAGCTATCAGATTTTCTCAATGCTTTAATCACCTGCGTTATTTTCATAGGGACAGCGCTATGGATACGATTTTGTAAATGGCTAGGCACTTCTCCCGCTGGATTGATGATTTGAATTTCTGGGTTTTGCCCTGCCGTTTCAAGACCATTTAAAAGGCCTAATAACATCATTTCATCGCCAAAATTACGACCGCCATAATATCCAAATACAAGTAAACGCATAATACTATTCCATCCAAACTGATTGATGAAACAATAAAATAGAATAAATATTTTTAGATTAATTTTTTTGATTTATTTTTGAAAAGTAAATTGTGGTAAAATAGAAGTAAACAAGTATAAATATTTTTTAATCAAATAAATAAACGAATTTTTATCCATACTTCATGACAGTTTTATTCATATTTTGCAGGTAAATTGAAGAAAATAATAGCGTCAACTTGGTTTTACGAAAATATTCGAAAGCCTAACAAGAATGTGAATGTCATGAGTAAATCACAGATTTTAACAAGCTGTGCGGCTATTGCTTTGTTAGCAGGCTGCTCCATCGTGCCTGGAGCCGGGCCTCAGGCGGGTAGCTTTAAATCACAAGCAGCTGCCTATCATAATGTACAAGAGCAAAAGCTAGACTATATTCTTGTTGATGTTGATGCGAATATTGCCGCTCATCTAAAGTTTGCTCCTAAGCCCGTTCAGCGATTTAGCTTTGAAACAGCGCCGCAAAAATATTCGCAAAAGCTTGTTGTGGGTGACAAAGTGAAAATCACGATTTTTGAATCCTCCCAAGGGGGCTTATTCGTCAATGATGAATCTAATTTACCAGGGGGCAATCAAATTACGATCCCAACTCAAATTGTTGATGATAATGGAAATATTAAAGTGCCATTTGTTGGCCTAATAAAAGCCTCTGGTAGATTGCCCAATATGATCGCCTCTTCCATTGAAGAAAAATTAAAGAATAGAGCGATTGAGCCCCAAGTTATTGTTAGCTTAGAAGAGGGTGTTGGGCGTAATATTAGCGTAACTGGAAATGTTCGTATCCCAGGCCAATTTAAACTCCCGCAAAATGGAATGAAAATTTTAGATGCTATTTCTCTTGCCAAAGGAATGGAGCATACAGCGGCCGATATGCTTGTTACTTTGCATAGAAAAGGTGAAAAGCAGTCCGTAGGCTTGCAGCATATTATTGATAACCCAAAAAATAATATCAATTTACAGCCAAACGACCAAATTTCAGTTGATGTTAGAAAGCGTTATTTTTCAATTATGGGTGCCACAAATATACCCTCACGCAATAGCTTTGAAGGGGGAGAAATGACAGTGCAAGAAGGTCTGTCCCACGCCCATGGTGTTATAGATGCGCAAGGGGATGCTGCTAATGTTGTTCTTTACCGTGTTGAAAAGCGTGACCTATTAGTGAAAATGGGTGTTGATCTTAGCAAGTGGACCTATTCAGGTGATTTGGTGCCTGCCATTTATCGGTTTAATATGAAAAATCCAAGTGGCTTTTTCTTAGCTGGGGAAGTGCCGTTACAGCATAAAGATCTTATCTATGTTGCTAATTCACCTGTTTCTGATTTCCAGAAATTAAATCAAATCTTGCGTTTGCCAGCTGTGACACAATCTGTTGGCGCTACTGCAGTCACGGATACATCAACTGCAAGCGGTGTATTTTGATCGGATAATAAAAATTATAGCCTGAGGCTCTGTATTGCGCTCAGGCTATAATTATTGTTCTGTTTTATGCAGATAGCTGTGTTAATCGAGTGATGATTGCATCGCCCATCTCAGTCGTTGAGATTTTTTCTTTGCCATCTTGCATGATATCTGGCGTACGCAAGCCGTCTTCTAAGGCTTTCATAATTGCTTTATCAAGCAAGTCTGCGCTTTCAATCATGCCAAAAGAATAGCGAAGAGCCATGCCAAAGGAGGCTATTGTTGCAATAGGGTTGGCAATATTTTGACCAGCAATATCTGGAGCAGAGCCATGCACTGGCTCATATAACGCTTTGCGCTTACCCGTTGTTGCATCTTCTGCGCCTAAAGAGGCGGAAGGCAACATGCCTAAAGAGCCTGTCAACATAGCTGCAACATCTGATAGCATATCACCAAATAAATTATCCGTTACAATCACATCAAATTGCTTTGGCCAGCGAACAAGCTGCATGCCGCCTGCATCAGCGAGCATATGGCTTAATTCAACATCAGCAAAATCTTTTTCATGGGTTTGCGAAACAACTTCATTCCATAATAAACCTGATTTCATGACATTGCGTTTTTCCATGGAGCAAACACGATTATCTCTTTTGCGTGCCATGTCAAAGGCCACAGCAGCGATACGCTCAATTTCATAGCTTTCATAAACTTGCGTATCAATGCCGCGTTTTTGACCATTGCCAAGATCGGTAATTTCTTTTGGCTCGCCAAAGTAAACACCGCCCGTTAATTCGCGAACAATCATTATGTCAAGGCCTTCAATCACTTCTTTACGTAAAGAAGAAGCGTCTGCAAGCGCTGGATAGCAGATGGCAGGGCGAAGATTGGCAAAAAGCTCCATATCCTTACGTAATCGTAAAAGACCCGCTTCAGGGCGGACATCATAAGCGACATTATCCCATTTTGGGCCACCAACTGCACCCAGAATAACAGCGTCTGCTTGCATTGCTTTATCCATAGCAGCATCGGAGATAGCTTGGCCATGGTCATCATAAGCACAGCCACCCACAAGATCTTTTTCAATATTAAAAGTGACATCTGAATTTGTGTTCACCCATTCAACGACGCGCTCAACTTGAGCCATGACTTCCGGGCCAATTCCATCACCTGGAAGGAGAAGAAGGTTATGTGTTGACATTTTATTTCCTTATCAAATGAGTAAAGCAATCAGCCTTGATGAGCATCAAGGCCAAGAGGCTTTAAAAAATCTGCTAAATTAGATGTTACGAAATCAACATGATTGATCTGATCAGCTTTGACCATTTCTGGATCTGAAAAATCTGGATGACTAACATCTGTGACTAAAATAGTTTTCATGCCATAGGCATGGGGAACTTGTAAATTATGCTCTAAATCTTCAAACATGCTAGCCCTTTGAGGGTCAAGCCCTGTGTAAGAAAAAAAGCGGTCAAATGCGATTTTTTCAGGCTTAGGGATATAATTTGTCCCGACAATATCAAACATATCATCAAATAAACCTGAGAGGCCTAAGGGCTCTAAAGTATTTATGGCATGTTTTACCGTGCCATTTGTAAAAATATATTTTTTGCCTTTAAGAGCTTTGATCGAGGCATGAAGAGCAGTATTTTTCTCTAAGACGCTATGGTCAATATCATGCACATAATCAAGAAAATCGGCTGGAGCAATATTATGGTTAATCATCAGCCCATTTAAAGTAGTGCCATGATCATAGTAATAATCGCGCTGTAGTTTTGAAGCTGCTTCTTTAGAAAGATTAAGCGCTTTTTGCACAAATTCGGTCATTTTGACATGAATTTGAGGGAATAAAGAAGATGAAGCAGGGTATAGGGTATTATCTAAGTCAAACACCCATATATCCACATGCTCAAACGCTTGCTGTCTTTGCTTAATCGGAATATTGCTTTTATCAGGCAATATCATTGCCTCCATTTGGGTTAAGGGGAATAGGGCTGTTAGGAGGGGTTTCGTCATGCCGTGTTGAATCTGGTTTGATTAAGGTCCCTGCGCCATGAGGTGTTAACAGCTCTAACAAAACAGCATGGGGCACTTCACCATCTAAAATAACAACGCCTTCAGCACCATTATCAACGGCGCTACAGCATGTCTCAATTTTAGGAATCATACCACCCGTTGCAACACCATCTTTAATCATTTTTCGTGCTTCAGAAACAGTGAGTTCCGCAATCAGATCTCCTTTTTCATCGAGCACGCCTGTCACATTTGTAAGTAAGAGCAGCCTTGTTGCATTAAGTGCTTCTGCAATTTTTCCTGCAAAAGTGTCAGCATTGATATTATAGGTTTGCCCTTCCTTGTCCGCTGCCACAGGGGCAATAACAGGGATCAAATCTGTTTGAATGATAGTATTGAGAATTGAAAGATCAACTATTTTGGGCTCTCCCACATAACCTAAATCAATGATGCGATCAATATTGCTGTCAGGGTCACGCATTGTTTTACGGACTTTATTAGCTGTCACAAGTTTACCGTCTTTGCCAGAGATGCCAACAGCCTTGCCGCCTTGGGCATTGATAGATGCAACGATTGACTTATTAATGGAGCCTGAAAGCACCATTTCAACAATTTCAACGGTTTGGGCATCGGTCACACGAAGGCCATTTTCAAAATTGCTTTCGATATTTAGACGGTCCAGCATAGCACCAATTTGTGGTCCACCACCATGAACAACAATCGGGTGTACGCCTGCTTGTTTTAATAAAACAATATCACTAGCAAAAGCATCTGCTAAAGACTGGTCACCCATGGCATTGCCGCCATATTTGATAACAACAGGGCGCCCCGCATATTGTTGCATAAAGGGCAAAGCTTGCGCGATTGTTTCCGCTTGGAAGAGATGCGATGTGATTGTTTCTTTTTCCATGATTTAAGTCCTTGAATTGACTCTTTTTGTCATTTTTTATTTTCTTATACAGGAAATATTCAGATTAGCTATAATTTCTTGCTCCAAATATACCACTGCCAACACGAATATGCGTAGCCCCATTCGCTATTGCAATAGGATAGTCTGCACTCATGCCCATACTGATTTTTGGTAAGTTATTTTGATCTGCAAGCTGTTTTAGCAGTTTGAAATGAGGCGCTGGGTCTTCATCAAAAGGGGGGATACACATTAATCCTGAAATGGTTAGATGGCATTCATTTTTGCAAAAATCAATAAAATCTTTAAGAGCTGATGGTGCAATCCCAGATTTTTGAGCTTCATTTCCTGTATTTACTTGAATAAAGAGTTCTGGATAGCGTTCTTGCTTTTTCATTTCTTTTGCAAGCGCAATAGCAATTTTTTCTCGATCAACGGTTTCAATAACATCAAATAACGCGACGGCCTCTTTTGCTTTATTACTTTGCAAAGGGCCAATGAGATGAAGCTCAACGCCTTCATATTTTGCTTTTAATTCAGGCCATTTTTGCTTGCTCTCTTGCACTTTATTTTCACCAAAGATACGCTGTCCTGCTTCTAATGCGGGTATAATATGATCGGTGCTAAAGGTCTTGCTAACAGCAACGAGCTTACATGCATTATTGGGTCGATTAGCTTTTTCCAGCATATTGATAATATCAGAATTTACCTGATTGATGTTGCTTGCAATATCTTGTGTCACCGTATCACTCTTTTCAATGTTATGCTTTAGGCTCTGAGCTTAGACCTTTATAGCTGATTTATTTTTAGCGTCTACTGAGAAAAATAGCGGTATGAGTGCAGAGCAAATAATATAATAGAAAAGCCCCTGAAAAACAGGGGCTTTAATGATATCACAAATAATCAGCGTTTAGTTAAAGCTTGTGCTTAAGCGATTTAAGCAGAGATCAACTGTTCTAAAAAGCTTTGCGTGCTAGCATAGCTTACATTTGCTTGTGTTGTTGTTGACTGAATGAGTGTTGTACTCATTGAGATTTCAAGCTCTTGCAGGCTTAGAAGCGGATTGCTGTTTTTGCCCTTACCCTTTTTCGCATGAGGGCCGTTTAAAAACTCTTCTTCAGAAATTTCGCCATTACCATCTGTGTCTAATTTGCTAAAAACTTCTTCAGCACTACGCTTAGCATTTGCTCCATGCTTACTTTCATGCAAGCTTGCAAATTCTTCTGATGAAAGCGAACCGTCACCATCTTCATCACCTGAGTTAAAGGCTTGACTATGCTTATTCGTCTCTTTTACATTTTCCATCAGCTTAGCAATAATGTCTTCAATAGATGAAGCATCACCTGAAATAGAAATTTCCTGAAGGCTTAAAATCGACGTGATTGTTGTGCTCTCATATGAAACAGAGATATTTGGCGGCGGTCCTTTTTTTACAGGCTGCCCTTGCTCAAATTCTTCTAAGCTAATCTCGCCATTACCATCCACATCAAGCATATCAAATGCTTCTTGCGCGGAAGGCATAATCTTTTGAACAGGATTAATTGCGGCTGTATTTTGTGTTTTTTGACCCGGGGCAAATTCTGCAAGTGTTAGTCCGCCACTATTATCTGCATCAGCTTTTGAAAAAACTTGTGATGCAGTGGGTTTGTTTTGAGAAATCATGCTAGACATGCCAAAGCTGCCCCCAATGTTTCCAATCATCTTTTACTCCAATACTCAATACAATATTTGTAGTTAAGAAAAGCAATATAAATCAAATGTTTAATTGCTTGAAACTATGTTTGATTTAGAAGGCTCATATGTCTTTTTAGTAAAATTAAGCAATATCATATTAGACAATGAGATCAGACCATCTAAGGCGATGGCTATAATTCTTTATTCTGACGGTTATTAATCTAGTATTAAAGGTAAAAAAAAGAATAAAAATATATCCTTAATTTATATTAATTCATTTTTATTTTGTCATTTTAATTTCGTCCTAGCTCAATAAAAATCAAATTGTGAAATATGGTAATTATTATTTGCACTGGGCGCTCATTGAAAATATAGTAACCATGTATAATGTTATAGGTTGTTATGAAGTCTTATTTTTCTATTGCTGAAGTTGCGGATATGCTCTCTGTTTCTAAAGAAACATTGAGGCGGTGGGACAATAATGGCAAGTTAAAATCTATGCGCCAGGCAGGCAATAATTATCGCATGTATCATATTGATCAGCTGAAAATATTTGATGAATTGAGTTTTTTATTTGCAGATGAACGAACTGAAGCTGAGCAGCCATTACGTAACTATACTTCTATTGAGCTTTTTGCAGGGGCTGGCGGTCTAGCTATTGGCCTAGAAAAAGCAGGGCTCGATTGTTTGCTGCTCAATGATGTCGATAAATGGTGTTGCGAAACCCTTAAGCTAAATAGGCCTGAATGGAATGTTATTCATGATGATGTGGGGGCGTTAGATTTAAGCGAATATGCTGGAAAAATAGATGTTTTAACAGGCGGCTTTCCATGCCAAGCCTTTAGCTATGCCGGCAAAAAACTCGGGTTTAATGACACTAGAGGCACGCTATTCCATAAATTTGCTTCAGCAGTAAATACCGTAAAGCCCAAAATTTGTGTTGCCGAAAATGTACGGGGACTTTTAAATCATGATAGCGGTAGAACGCTTCAAACCATGAAGAATGTTATTTCTGAGCTTGGCTATAAAATTATTGAGCCAAAGGTGTTGAAAGCAATTTTCTATCGTGTTCCCCAAAAACGTGAAAGACTATTTCTCGTCGCTATTAGAAATGATTTACAGGACATTGATTTTCATTACCCTGAGCCTTATGGCGAGATTTATAATCTTAAAGATGCGCTGAAAAAAGGCAGGCTTTATGATATAGATGTACCAAAATCCACTGGCCAGCTCTATCCAGAACGTAAAAAAATAATTATGGATATGGTGCCTCAAGGGGGCTATTGGCGGGATTTGCCTGAAAATATTCAAAAAGAATATATGCTTAAAAGCTACTATCTTGGCGGTGGTAAAACGGGCATGGCAAGGCGCATGAGTTGGGACGAACCTTGTTTAACTTTAACAACAGCGCCAGCACAAAAACAAACAGAACGGTGCCACCCTGAAGAAACGCGTCCTTTTACAGTGAGAGAATATGCACGCATTCAAACATTTCCTGATAAATGGTTATTTGCGGGCTCATCAACGCAACAATATAAGCAGATTGGCAATGCTGTCCCCGTCAATTTAGCTTATGAAATTGGCGCTTCTATTATTGAATTTTTAAATAAAGTTGAAACAGCAAGCCTTGATAGTAAAGCTGCATAAGGTGAGGCTTAACTCGAAGAAAGCTTCACAATATCCTCACTTTGAGCAAGTTCTTGAATGACG
>WTKA01000086.1 GCA_011524605.1 Hyphomicrobiales bacterium
TGAGCCTAGTCATTTAGCTTTATCTTTTAAACAGCTTTATTACGCGCCCGTCCAAAATAAGCATTCCTATTATAATAAAGAGGAAGCCAAGAAGTGCGTTAGCAGAAATTGTTTCTCCCAGAAAGAAGCTGCCAAAGAGCATGGCTGATGCGGGGGCAAGCAGTGTAACGATGAAAATATTACTAGCCCCTGCTGTTGAAAGAAGCTTGAAGTAAAGAATATAAGCAAAGCCTGTCGACATAATGCCTAAGCCTAGCAGAGATAAAATTGGGTATAGTGTTATATTCTCTAAGGGGAAGCCATTCATTATCAGCATCGTTGGTAAGAGCCATAGGCTTGAAAAGCCTAAAGAGAAAAATGCTGTTACAATAGGGGAAATATTTTTTACTTTTTTGCCTAAAATTCCAGCGATTGCATAACATATTGTGGCGCAAAAGACGGCGATAATCCCCCAGAAATTATCATTTAAACCGTTTAAAGCAGCAGGCCCAATTAGCGAAACAACACCACAAAAGCCAATGAGTACGCCAAGCATCCTGCGCCCGCTTAACTTTTCATCTGAGGTGAAAAAATGAGCGAGCAAAATGCCCGTTAGGGGCGTTGAAGCATTGATAATTGAAGCAAGGCTTGCTGTGATATGGGTTTGCCCCCATGTTATCATCGCAAAAGGAGCCGCGCTTGTGAAAAGAGCTAGTATGGCTAAGAAGGGGAGTTGTTTTGTGATATTCGCAAAAGGGTCTTTTAGGAAAAATAAAATGATGACGCCTAAGGTTAAAGTGCCTGTCAAAACGCGAAGAAAAGCGAGTTGAAAAGAAGCAAAGCCATCAAGGCTAATTTCCATGAAAATGAAAGAACAGCCCCAGATGCTTGCTAATAAAAGCATAATAGCCCATTCACGCGCGGTCATTGGGCGTGCTTGCTTTTTTTTATTCATTTTATGCCCCTTTAAAGATTATTTTTCATGAATACATGCTTTTTGCCATATAGGCATAATAAGTCTAATAAGTCATGCTGCAATTAATAGAGAAGCCAAACAAGACACAAGCTGATTGAAGGGAACAGCAGAAGTAGGATAACCCTAATCAAATCACTTAAAATAAAAGGCAAAACTCCTTTAAAGGTTTCAATGATTGCAATGTCTTTTGCCATATTATTAATGACAAAAAGATTCATACCTACAGGCGGGGTTATGAGCCCAACTTCAACCACGGTAAGCACTAAGATCCCAAACCAAATGGCAAATTCATCTGGCGCAAGGCCAAAATCTAGCCCGCTTAAAACAGGAAAGAAAATAGGCACAGTAAGAATAATCATAGAAAGGCTATCCATAACGCAGCCTAAAAGTAGGTATAAAAATAAAATGGCGATTAGAATGAGCCATGGGCTAATTTGTGCATCAATAATAAGTTTTGCAGCTTCTTGAGGCATTTGGGTTAACCCAATAAAGCTATTGAAAATGGCAGCGCCAAGCAGAATGAAGAAGATCATAGCTGTTGATTGTGCTGTTTTCAAAATCGCTTCTTTCAGATTATTTAAACTTAAAGAGCGGTTAGTAATGGCGATCAGCCCTGTTCCTGCTGCTCCTATAGCAGCAGCTTCCGTTGGGGAAAAGAAACCGCCATATATGCCCCCAACAACAAGGGCAAAAATGGTAATGATCGGCCAAGTCGTGGCAAGCTGTTTGAAACGTTTTTTATAAGGTAAGCGCTCTTTAATACCGCCTGAGTTGGGGGCATAATATATGTAAAGCCTGATGGTTAGCATGTAAAAAAGCGCGGCCATTAGACCTGGTAAAAAGCCCGCCGCAAATAGTTTTGCGATATTTTGTTCTGCTATAATGGCATAGATCACAAGGATGACAGAGGGGGGGATTAAAATGCCCAATGTGCCACCAGCGGCTAAAGTTGCTGTAGAGAGTGCGCCAGAATAACCATATTTACGCAACTCAGGCAAGGCAACTTGCCCCATGGTTGCCGCTGTCGCTAAAGAAGAGCCGCAAATAGCACCAAAACCAGCACAGCCACCAATGGCAGACATGGCAACGCCCCCTTTCTTATGGCCTAGCCAGCTTTCAGCTGTTTTAAATAGAGACTTTGAAAGCCCCCCAATAGCTGCAAATTGCCCCATTAGTAAGAAAAGAGGAATGATAGAGAAGGAATAGTTTGCAAATGTACCATAAGTCATATGCTTTAACTGCCCTAAGCTCATGTTAACATTGCCTTCGATTATATAGGTGCCTCCAAGCCCTATAATAAGCATGGATAAGCCAATAGGGATGCGTAAAAAAATTAGAATTAATAGGCAGGGGAAGGACCAAAGCCCAATTTCAAATGGAGACATTATCTTGCTCTAACTGCTTTTAATAAGGTTAAACCACATGCGCAGGTGAAAATGCAAAGGCCTGAAAAGCAAGCGGCATAAGCATACCAAATAGGAATACTTAAAATTTGTGAAACTTCAGGGAAGAAGGCGCTGCTTTTGTCAATCAGACCAACCCATAAGCGCCAAGTAATAAATATTGCAGCGCAAAACATTAGAAGATTTGATAGAATAGAAAGATAGCGATTGCCTATCGCGCCAAATTTATTTTTTAATAGATCAACGCTCGCATGGCTATGGGTTAGTTGACACCAAGGTAAAAAGGCGGTGATGGCAAATGCCATGCCCATTTCAACAAGTTCAAAATCACCAGGTATGGGTCCGAGGCCAAGTTCAATCAAATTGCGCCCGATAACTGTTAGTGTCGTGAGAATTGTTAATACAAGGAGAATGAAGCCTCCTAGATAGGCATAAATTTTAGCGGTAAAGCTAATTATTTTTTCTAAGTGATCAAAAAGATTTTTTGTCAATTTTAGTCGGCCAAATTGGGAGCGATAAGGTGTTTGCAGCTTTGTAATAGCCTAGTTTTTACTTTTTGTTAATAAAAAAAGACCCATACAAGATGGGCCTTTTATTTGTTAAATCTTGGAATAATTTTATTCAGATTTTTCAGCAATTAAATTTTTAGCTTTTCCAATCAGGGCATCGCCATCAATTTTAATTTTATTCATTTCTTCAACCCATTCTGTATAGACTGATTGCGCGGCTTCCTGCCAAGGCTTAATTCCTTCATTATCAAGCGTGATAATTTCATTGCCAAGCGAAACGGCAAAATTTCTAGCTGGAATGTCCCCAGCAACCATTTCACGGGTTGCAAAGGCTGAAAAATCTTCGCCAGAAACAGACATGATTGCCTCTTGCAGTTCAGGCTCTAAAGCATTCCACTTATCTTTGTTCATAGCTAGAATAAGCGTTGCTGTATAAAGCGCCTTATCGCCTTTAAACTCAAGGTGATGGCTTACAAGCTCAGGTACTTTAAGGATTTGTGTTACTTCCCAAGGCAGTGCCGTGCCATCAATCACCCCTTTAGAAAGAGATTGTGGTACTGCAGGAACAGGCATGCCAACAGGCGTGCCGCCAAGGTGGTCAATAAGCTTTGTAATCACACGAGAAGGGCCGCGGAGTTTTTTGCCTTTAAGGTCTGAGAGGTTTTCAATCTTCTCTTTTGTGTGTAGATGCCCTGGTGCATGCACCCATGCGCCCAGCATTTTAACATCTCTATATTCTTCATTTTGCATTTCAGCATCAACAAGGTGCCAAAAAGCGCGTGATGTTGCTTCAGGATTTTCCATCATGAAGGGCAGCTCAAAAACTTCCGTTTTCATAAAGCGACCAGGCGTATAGCCGGGCAGTGTCATGATGATGTCAACAACGCCATCTTTCGCTTGGTCGTAAAGGGATGGCGGGGTGCCGCCTAAAGCCATAGAATCAAAATGCTCAATTTTCACGCGGCCATTTGTTGCTTCTTCAACATTTTTTGCCCATGGCTGAAGGATTTTAGCAGGGATTAAAGCTTGGCTAGGCAGAAATTGATGAAGCCTAAGGGTCACGTCTTGAGAATGTGCAAGCGTAGAAGAAAAAAGCGCAACACCTGCTACGACAATTGCTGTCTTAAGGCTATTGCTTAGGAATAAACGCATTAATATCTCCTTAGCGTTTTGTTATTCATGCTTATCAGATAGTCGTTCAGCCTTCCTATATCAAGCTAAATTATACATATTCATAGTTGTTTGGTTTTTTCATTTTTGCTTCGCCTAGGCTCAGGACCTATTAATTTTGTTCAATTCTGTTTGAATTAAAAAGGATTAGG
>WTKA01000102.1 GCA_011524605.1 Hyphomicrobiales bacterium
TCTTGAGTAGGTTCATCCTCAGAAGAAGTTTCTTCGAGCGTATCTTCGCCTTCGCCGCCTGTAATTTCTTCAGAAACCAATTCTTCTATAGCTTCCTCAATCACAGCCTCTTGAGTAGGTTCATCCTCAGAAGAAGTTTCTTCGAGCGTATCTTCGCCTTCGCCGCCTGTAATTTCTTCAGAAACCAATTCTTCTATAGCTTCCTCAATCACAGCCTCTTGAGTAGGTTCATCCTCAGAAGAAGTTTCTTCGAGCGTATCTTCGCCTTCTCCACCTGCAATTTCTTCAGAAGCCGCTTCTTTAGTATCATCCTCTTGAGAAGAAATCTGATTAATTAATGTCTGGAATAGATCTATCAAGGATAAGCTATCACCATTATCATCACTAATTGAAATATTGCCATCGCTGCCAGAAGATATTGTAATATTGGTATTAATATCGGCAAAAGTAGATTCACTCGAATATTCACTCTGATCATCTGTGTCCGTTGATGTTGAGTTATCTTCTTCTTGATTTGTTTCTAGAGATATCGTTTGTGTATTTTCAACTTCTTGATCTGAATTTTCAACGGTAATATTATCATCAACACTATCACTCGCCTCACTACCCGGTAATGTTTCTGCACTCTCTTGTGCTATCACAGTATCGGCGTCACCTTGCAATGACGATGTCATATCAATCAATTTCTCAATTAAATCTACAAGGGACAAAGCATCACCAGAATCATTCGTAATAGTGATACTACCACCAACATCTTCTGACAGTGTTATATTCTCATTACCTGTATTAAAAGTATAACTGTTGTTTTGCTCTACTGATATGCTTTCATTTATTGTAACATCTGATATTGTTGTATTGGAAGTTGTTTCTATTGTATCTGCCTCTGAACCACCAACAACTTCATTTACAGCCTCTTCAACTGTAACAATCTCTTCTTCATTTTCAGCGCTATTAATACTATCTGCGCTAGTAGCATTTGCATCCGTGCTCTTGATATCTGTCGTTACATCAACAGTTAAAGTCGATTCAGCTATAGTAGAAGCAAGGGAGGTTGCTTCTACTGCTTCGCTGTCTGTAGTAGTTTCAGTTGTTGTATTCGTTTCAGCAGCTGTTGTTACAGCCTTGGTTCCAAAAGCAATATCAGCTAAATCACATAAGCTAAGTGTTTTAGATGATAGATTACTCGCTATATCATTTGCTGTATTACTTGTAGATACGTCTGAAATGAGCTGATTTGTCAAATCATCATCAGGCGCTAACACGATACCAAATTTTTCTGTAATATGTCTTTTAAATATAAACATGCCAAAATCCCCTAATATTTTGAGGATTATCTTATTTGAGATGGCTTAATTTTCCTTTGTCCCAAAAGGTTAACAACTTACTACAGGCAAATAATGTTTATAAAAATGAATTTGTAATGAATAAAATCTAAACAATAATATTCACTTTAGCGCACAACAAGTCAGCAATGTGTGAAAAAGCAAACAAATAAATCTTAAGAGAGCGTAATATATATACTCAACTAAAAATACTAATACATATAAATATATCTATAAAAATTCATGAATTCGACATAAAATAATCATTTATTTACCTTAAATTCAGCTGATATTTGCATTCAAAGAGCCACGTTATATTTTTGCTTATGTTTTTTGTTTCAATGCGATATAGCTGTTACAACTTTAACTCATTTTATAGACCAATATTTATTGCTGGAGAATTTTATGGCAAGACGTTACTTTGGAACCGATGGCATCCGTGGCCCTGCTAATTCTAAAAAGCTAACCCCTGAAATTGCTATGAAAGTTGGGCAAGCAGCTGGCTTACTCTTCCAAAGAGGTAATCATCGTCATCGCGTTGTCATTGGTAAAGACACGCGCCTTTCAGGTTATATGATTGAATCTGCATTGCAAGCAGGCTTTCTATCGGTTGGTATGGATGTATTATTATTAGGCCCCATGCCTACACCTGCCGTTGCTATGTTAACCCGCTCTATGCGCGCTGACTTAGGCGTTATGATTTCCGCCTCTCATAATGCATTTGAAGATAATGGCATCAAGCTCTTCGGCCCTGATGGCTATAAGCTTTCAGATGAAACTGAAGAAAAAATTGAAAGCTTGATGGATTCAGATATTTCTGAACAGTTAGCGAAAGCAACTAATATCGGCAGAGCACGCCGTGTAGAGGCCTCCCTTGCCCGCTATGTTGAATTTGCAAAAAGAACATTGCCTCGCTCTATGTCATTTGATGGATTGCGCGTTGTTATTGATTGCGCAAATGGAGCTGGCTACCGTGTTGCCCCTGAAGCATTATGGGAACTTGGCGCTGATGTTGTAAAAATCGGTGTTGAACCAAACGGCTCTAATATTAATAGGGAAGTTGGATCCACTTCGCTTGATACGATTACAAATAAAGTTTTAGAAGTGAGGGCTGATATTGGCATTGCTTTAGATGGGGATGCAGATCGCGTTATCATCATTGATGAAAAAGGGCAGCAGGTGAATGGCGATCAGCTTATGGCTCTTGTTGCAAAAATTTGGCAAAAGCGCGATATGTTAACATCAGATGGTATTGTAGCGACTGTGATGTCTAACCTTGGTCTTGAGCGCTATCTGATTGACCGAGGCCTTACAATGGAGCGTACCCCTGTTGGTGACCGCTATGTCGTAGAACATATGCGCAAACACGGCTATAATGTTGGTGGGGAGCAATCAGGCCATATCGTATTAAGTGATTTCTGCACTACAGGTGATGGCCTCATTGCTGGCTTACAAGTTTTGGGGGCGGTGAAAGAATATAATAAGCCAGTGAGCGAAGTTTGCCATTTATTTGAGCCACTACCTCAAATATTAAAAAATGTGCGTTATAATACAACAGACCCTCTGGAAGACTCTAAAGTACAAGAAGCAATCGAAGATGGACGTTCTCAGTTAAAAGAAGGGCGTATTGTCATTCGAAAATCAGGTACTGAACCGCTTATTCGCGTTATGGCAGAGGGAGACGATAAGGCGCTGGTCAAAAAAGTGGTAAATGAAATTTGCGATGTCGTAACGGCAGCTTCATAAACAATAAAACCAGTTTAATAAACAATAAAACCCTATCTCGCTGAGATAGGGTTTTATTTTTGCATCTTTTAAACAGCAACAATAAGTTTAACCATTCAATGTTCTTGTTAAAATATCACGCACATCTTTTGATAAATTTTCTGCTTTATTTAATTGCCTAAGCGCTATCTCAGCTTTTGTCTGTAGTTCAGGATGCAAGCTTCTCCAGCTTCTAAAGCATGTAAGCAAGCGTGCTGCAATTTGTGGATTAATACTATCTTGTAGCAAAATTTGCTGTGCCATAAAGGCATAGCCACTGCCATTTGCCGCATGGAAAGCACGAAGATTTCTAAAACAAAAGCCACCCAAAAGCGCATAAACGCGATTAGGTGTTTTGCGAGAGAAATGAGGATGCTCTAAAAGTTCGCTTACTTTTTCAATCGGGTTGCTTTTCACATTGCCACTTTGACTTGAGAGCCATTTATCCATGATCAAGCCTTCATGGCTATATTGAAATTCAAAGTCTTTTAAGATAGCGCGTGTTTTTTCATCTTCAATCTGACAAGCTAAGTCTAGCGCGACAGATTTTTCTGTCATATTGCCTGCTTTTTTATAATGAATTTCTAACTGTTCAATGAAAGCCTGTGTCGATAATCCATATTTTAATAGGCCTAAGCATGCGTGCCTTAAAGAGCGTCGCCCCGCGGCTTTAGCGCTCATCTGGCTTGGCACTGTGATAATAGATTGATATTTTAATAAGAGCTCAGAACTAATCTCTTTTGCTAATAGCTTTAAATAGCCCTCTCTAGCGGTTGCTAAAGCCTCCGGGATGACATTTTTGCCCTGTTGACGCATAAGATCGCCTAAAGTAGGCGGGCTTAGACAAAGTGCCTTATAATCATCATCAAGCTCTGGATCATTTAAAATATTTGATAAAGCACTCGCAATCTTGCCAATTAACAATTCGTCTGGTTTTTGCCCTGACCCAATATTTAAAATGATATTTTCAGACAAGCTTTGCAGAGCTGACCAGCGATTAAACCCATCACTATCCCTCAAAGCAATATGCATGAAATCATTTTGAGACTGATTGATTTCATAGGTTACGGGCGCTGAAAACTCTCTAAAGGCTGATATAATAGTATCTTGGGGGATATTTTCAAAAACAGCCGTTGCCTCATCTTGATCTAAAATCAAGCAATCGCCTAAACTTTGAATTTCGCTATGCTCTGAAAGATGAGTTGCAGGGCTTAGCTCTTTATCATTAGGCATGATGAGTGCAATTTTAATAGGAATAATTTGTGCTGTTTTCTTAGTTTCACTATTATTTTGCTTTGTAATTTGTGAAATATCTAGGGTTAAGCTGCGCTCTTCCCTATCATAGGATTGTTCAATACGAACATGGGGGGTGCCGGCTTGATTATACCAATTTAAAAAGGGGTGAAGATCAAATCCTGTTGCATCACTAAAACAATCTAAAAAAGCTTCTATCGTCGTCGCTTCTCCATCATGCCTATCAAAATAGAGATCCATGCCTGACTTGAATCCTGTTTCGCCTAAAATTGTTTTAAGCATACGGATTAGCTCAGCGCCTTTTTCATAAATAGTTGCTGTGTAAAAATTGTTGATTTCTGAATAGCTTTGCGGACGGACGGGATGTGACAGCGGGCCTGCATCCTCAGGAAATTGCGCCGCTCGCAACCGCTTAACATCTTTAATTCTTTGAACCGTGCGCGATCTCATATCAGCTGAAAATTCTTGATCTCTAAATACCGTAAGACCTTCTTTCAAGCAAAGCTGAAACCAATCACGGCATGTTATGCGATTGCCTGTCCAGTTGTGGAAATATTCATGGGCAATTACAGATTCAATACCTTCATAATCGGCATCTGTTGCTGTGTCCGGGCGCGCTAATACATATTTATCATTAAATACGTTAAGACCTTTATTTTCCATCGCCCCCATATTGAAGTTACTAACGGCGACAATATTGAATATATCTAAGTCATATTCACAGCCAAAAACTTCTTCATCCCATTTCATAGATCTTTTTAACGCATCCATTGCATAATGGGCTTGATCTGCTTTTCCTGGCTCAACATAAATAGCTAAATCAACATAGCGCTTTGATTGTGTAACAAACTGATCTGTGATGACATCTAGTGATCCGCCAACAACGGCAAAAAGATAGCTTGGCTTAGGATGGGGGTCGTGCCATGTCGAATAATGCCAGCCTTCTTCCAGTGCGCCAGATTCTATTGGATTACCATTTGCTAATAGGATTGGAACGCTATTTTTTTCTGCTTCGAGCCTTACAGTATAGACTGACATGACATCAGGGCGGTCTAGAAAATAGGTAATACGCCTAAAGCCTTCTGCCTCACATTGCGTACAGAATATGCCTTCAGATAGATATAAGCCCATAAGTTGGGTATTTGTTTGCGGGTTGATTTCCACTTCAAATTCAAGAGAGAAAGCCTCTTGCGGAGGAGATAGGAGAATAAATTCTTCATTGACAATATTATATTGATCTTCGCCTAAACTTTCGCCATTCATTGCGACAGAAATCAAGGCGATCTCTTCGCCATTTAATGTCAGTTCAGCTCTGTTGAAGTTATCCAGATTTGGACGAACAAAGAGTTTACTTTTCACCCTTGTTGCTGTTGCATCTAAACGGATAACCAATTCAACCTGATCAATCCAATAATCTGGTGCTTTATAATCTTTTAGAAAAATCATTTGAGGGCTATCTGTTTTCATTTGCTATCCGTACGATTTACAAGTCTATATTGTCATGCCGATGACATGAAGAAACGATTATGCAGATTTATAATCTAATAAATCTAATTATGCATTAGTATTTTGACTTAAATAGTTATCTTACTGAGAAAAAACAATGCGGCATTGATTTAAGTTAACACGATTAATTTCAGCACATTGTTTTAAGGCTGCATTTTTCGCTAAATTAACAGACTGATAGCCCTCTGCAAAGCCACAGCCACCGCCTGGTGCACGAGCTAATGCCATTTTATTCCTAAATATAGATTTTGTCTGCCTATAATTATCGCAAGCCTGAATTAAACCAATAGCATAATCAGCTTCTAATTCATCCTGACATCCTCTTGAAAAATTTATAAGCATGGGAAGGATTTCGGTTGAATAGTCCGAAAAGGGAAGATCATTTCTATTATTTAGCCAAATGCGTTCGAAAGCCAGCTTTGTTTTAGCACCAGCTGCTCCATCAACGGCACCAACGTCACAGCCTTTACTGTTGAGAAATTGCTGCGCTATCAGCGTAGAAGCATAGCGAAGCTGTCTATTTGGTTTGCTTTGTAAGCTGCTTAGATCTGATAGGCGTTGCAATCCTTTTTCTTTTTCTACAAAAGCAAGATTTATTTTTGCTCTTTTCGTGAAAAGCGGATCAACTTCGACCTGCAACCATTCAGACTTTTCTAAGGATCTTACTGAAACAAGGACACCAGCAGGAATTGTGATCCTTTGTCTTCTATTGCGCTCTGCAATTTTGTAAGCGACAATATTTCGCTCTGTAAAATATGTAACCGCCTCTTCAGATGCAAGGTGGTTTTCGCTAGCAATCCTTACACCGCAAGCATGTTCTGCTGCAAGTTTTGCTCGCCTTGCCTTGATGATATTTTCTTGTCTCAGCTCAAATTCAGGTGCAATTAACTGATAATAAGACCATGCTTGATCACAGCTAACCTCTTCATGTTTAGAAGGAGCAATAGAAGAGAGCGTTAAAGTATCAATTTTCGCTAAATTAAACTCTTCATCATTCGCACAGGCAGCCTCTTGTTGCGTTCTTAAAGAAGAGACATGGTTCATTGCTTTGCAAGCAGAGAGCCTTTGGCTGGGCTGCACACAGCTTTTACTAGCCAGTGCATTTTTATAAAAAGTTGTACAATCCTCTTGCAGCGCAAGATTTATAATTTTAACTGAGGCATTTTCCACTGAAACACTCTTTGTTGTTATTTTTTTACTTTTCAACAAGGGGTAAGTTTCAATAATTTTTGTTTTATTAAGCGCTTTTTTCTCGATTATTGTTTTTTCAATCTGCACCAATGTTTTACTATTATTTATAGGATTGATTGCAGGAGAAGCTTCTTCCTCAAGACTAAAAGTTCTTGAATTTTTCGATTTTAAATCAATATTTATCTGCGCATATGAGAAAATGGGAAAAGCGAAGAAAAATAATCCGGCCAAGGCAACAGATTTAATATTCACATGTTTGTTGCGATACAAACGAATGAAAATAAGCATAATATAACCTTAAGCAGTGTCTTAATGATGATGAAATGGATATTATCAATTTGAAAATAGATCAAACCAATTTGAGCTAAAGACATTATTAAAGAATAATTAAATTAAGGCAATGGTTAGGAAAGCAGTTTCACGGGCTTTTCAAAATATTTTAAAGTATTTTTTAAACTGTGTCCTCTTTTCAACACCTGCCCATTTAAAGAAGCAATATAATAAGCGCCTTGCTTTTTTGCCAGTTTTGGATCTTTATGTATCATATAGACGGGACGCTCATGACTTGTGCGATAAACGCTGAATATGGCGCTTTGTTGCGTGGCATCAATCGAATAATCTTTCCACTCTCCCTTTGATACTTTACGCCCATATACATTGAGTATGATTGTTAATTCTTCTCTGTTAAAAGAGATCAGCGGTTTAGCTCGTTGTTTATGCTGTATATTATGCTGATTGTCTGTTGGTAAAACAATAATATTATCCATACATATCTCCAATTTCCAAGTCTCAGCCCCTATTTCTTCATGATTGAACTTTGCTATCAAAGCAAAGAAATAGATAAAAGCTTAGACTTATAGTGTGAAATGTAATCATTAACATTTCAAGCAACTATTTATATTTTTAAGAAATAGAAATTTGTAGAATGGGTGATAAAGCGTTACGTATTAATAGGAATCAAAATTTCTGTATCTCAAACAGTAAAGCGCTGTTCTCAAATGTATTTTTTGACGTTCCATCTTTTTTGGCTAAAATGTAAGATGCTCTAACTTGAGATAACAATAAAATAATAGGGAATATTTTTATGTCTTTTATCTTTTGGCAATCACTAAAAACAGCTGAATTTGCTGAGATCGATAAGAAAGATACAGTCATTATTTATCCCCTTGCGGCAATAGAGCAACATGGCCCTCACTTACCAATCTCGACTGATTTTGATATTATGCAAGCCATGCTATCTCATTATAAGCGTCATTTTTCATCAAATTATGATGTAATTTCTCTGCCTATACAACAAATAGGCTATTCAGTTGAACATAGCAAATATGCGGGTAGCCTTTCCCTTTCCCCTGATCTTTTATATCAAATTTGTAAATCTATCAGTGAACAAGTGATCGCTTATGGATTTAACAAAATTATCTTCATGTCTTCCCATGGCGGCAATAGCGAAGTTGCAGCTTTGCTATCTAGACAGTTAAGATGCGAATTTGGAATTTTAACGGCAAGTACAAACTGGCTTAGATTTTTACAAAATTACCAACCAAAACCTATGGATGATAATAATCTACCCTTTGAACACGATATTCATGGCGGCTTTGCAGAAACATCTCTTATGCTTTATTTTTATGAGCATCTTGTCACAAAAGAAAATATTGACGCTTTTGAAATCAATGATGCCTTAATAAAACAAAGGGGTGTTTCAATCTCTAGACCCATGCCTATTGGCTGGGCTATAGAAGACTTAAATGAAAAAGGGGTCGTAGGCCGTGCGGATTTAGCAAATAAAAATTTTGGTCTTCAGATCGCGGATCATATTATTGATGAATTTACAAATTTTATTGATCACTTCCAAAACAGTAATATTTGAGATTAAGATATGCTGATTTTAAGCATCTCAAAAAATGCTAGATTTTTAAAACAGCCTTTAACTTAAAATGCATTGCAGCTATTTTTAGGCCACTTCACATTATCTTTGATCAACATAAAAGCTTAGAGAATAACAATCGTATTTTACGCTAGTTTCAAATAGCTCTCAAAACTTACTATTAAAAAACAATCTTTCAACCGCTTACTAAAGCCTATATATCGCCCCAATTTTTGAATGCTTCATCAAATAGCTTTTTAACTTCTTCATTTTTTTCAATTCTTAAAACGCCCGGCTGCCCTGTTTTATATTCGATACGAATTTCAAGCAAAGGCGCATCTCTTAACAATTTTAGATTTGTTTGTTTTTCAAGCGGATTGTTAGGCAAGGCAATCAGAAAATAGCCGTCAGTCACAGACTGTACTAAACCCTGAATAGGCGTTGGAGGACGAGAGTGATCAGAGCGAGCCGTAATCTGCCCCATTTTTGCGACTTGCCCACCTGGGAAATCTGGCGGCACATCAAAAACAACTTCAATTGTATGGCTTGCAGGTAAGTCAGGATCAATATTTTTCTCAATCTTCATCAAAACAAGCATATCACGTTTTTCAAGCAAATTAAGCTCTGCTCGAATAGTAGAGGTTGCTTCTTGATCAACAGCTTGCGGAACAGCAACATCTAGCTTCCACTTAGCCGTACCAATATAAGGAACAACATCACCTGTATCGATATCTTGCTCAAAAAGAGAGGTATTCACTTCAACGGCATCTAAAGACTGTGGTGCTTGAGGCGCATTAGCGGATGATCCGCTATCCGAATTTTCAAGCTGAGAAATTGGATCCGTTAAAACATCCTCGCCATTGATCCCTTCTATATCAGATGCAGTGCTATCTGCTCCGTCAATAACGGGCTTCGGCATAATTTCTCTAACCTGACCTTCTATCGCATCAGCAGCTGTGGACTGTTCAACATTGCTGTCTTCTTCACTAGCCCCTGCTTCATCTGCTTCAGTTTCAGAAAATTGAGAGATTTCAGAGGTTTCAGAAGTTGAAATGCCTAACATATTAAGCAAATCATCCTTCATGGCATAGCCAACGCCAATAAGACCAACTAAGAGCAGCAATAAAATAATAATTAAAACGAATGAGCTTCTTGATTTTTTTGATGCTGTTGAAATAGGGTTTTCATCTAAAACATAAGGATAGTTGTCATTATCTTCCAGATCATCACCAGCAAGCGTTTCCTCAGGCAAGCCAAAAGCAGCTGTTAACGGATCTTCGTCGTCTGATTCATTGTCAATGAAATCGCCATTATCGTCCTCAGTCAAATAATCAAGGTTATCTGAACCATCTTGTTGACCTAAAGCCTCATCAATAGCATTAACCTCATCGGCAAAACCAAATGGGTTATCATCTTCACTTAGTTCTTCTTCATCAGAACTTTCATCTGGCATATGGCTATCTAAGCTATCTAGGTCTTCTGCCCCTTCTTCAGCTAGACCAAAGCTAGCAGCTTGCGGATACTGATCTTCACTCTCATTTGAAGGCAAAGGAAGCGGCTCTTGCGCAGACATCGCTACAGCCTCTTCATTAAGGTCGATGGTTTCCTCAACAACAAGACCTGCTGGTGGCGGTGTTAATTCCTCTAAATAATCAGCTTCAATATCTGCTAAAATATTTTCAAGCTTTTCTCGCTGATGAGCAATTTGAGCTGTTGTCAAAGGGGGAGAGAATGCTTCAATTTTTTTTGTTAAAGCATCCCTTGCCTTATCATAAACTAGAGCTCTTATACGAGGGGATTTATCAACTTGTTTATCAAGCGCGCTTTTAATTTGTGTATATAAGTCAGCCATAATTTATATATTAAATCCTGAGTGGAATCATGTTCTTTTCATTTATGACACAAAAAAGTATATTTATTGTCAATCCTGATATGGATCACGAACAATAATCGTATCTGCGCGCTCCGGCGATGTTGAAAGCAAGGCCACCGGCGTTTCAATTAATTCTTCAATATAACGAATATATTTAATTGCCTGCGCTGGCAGCTGCGCCCAGCTCCTTGCACCATATGTTGTTTCTTGCCAGCCTTCCATCTCTTCATAAATTGGTTTTGCCCTTGCTTGCTGCCCTTGGGAAGCAGGCAGATAGTCAAAACGCTTTCCATCAATTTCATACCCAATACATATTTTAAGTGTATCAAAGCCATCAAGAACGTCAAGCTTTGTCAAGGCAATCCCTGTCATGCCATTAATTTTTGCTGCCTGTCTGACTAATGTTGCGTCAAACCAACCACAACGGCGTTTTCTTCCTGTCACTGTGCCAAACTCATGGCCGCGCTCACCAAGGCGCTGGCCTATTTCATCATCGAGCTCTGTTGGAAAAGGCCCTTCCCCCACACGCGTAGTATAAGCTTTGGTAATGCCAAGAACATATTCAATAGAATTTGGCCCCAGACCTGTGCCTGTAGCAGCCTGACCTGAAATCGTGGTTGAGGATGTAACAAATGGGTAAGTACCGTGATCAATATCCAGTAAAGTGCCTTGCGCGCCTTCAAATAAAATACGCTTACCTTCACTTTTTTGCTTATCAAGCAAACGCCACGCGCAAGAAACATAAGGCAATATTGTTGGAGCAATTTCTGCTAGCTCTTTGAAAAGCGCTTGTGCATCCACTTCCTCAAGCCCCATTCCCCTGCGCAAGGCATTATGGTGACCTAAAAGACGCTCAATTTTCTCAGGAAGGCGATCAAGATTAATTAAGTCCATAACGCGCAAGCCGCGACGCCCGACTTTATCTTCATAGGCAGGACCGATACCTCTTTTTGTTGTGCCAATTTTCAGGCCAGCAGTTGCGCCCTCTCTAAAAGCATCAAGTTCTCTATGCAGCGGTAGGATCAAAGTTGCATTTTCAGCAATGGCAAAATTTTGCTCGTTAATATCAACGCCCATCGCTTGCAAACGATTAAATTCATCTTTAAAGGCCCAAGGATCAATCACAACACCATTGCCTAAGATAGACATTTTGCCTTTTCTTACGATACCAGAAGGCAAAAGGCTTAGTTTATAGCTCACTCCATCGATAACAAGCGTATGACCAGCATTATGACCGCCCTGAAAACGAACAACAACATCAGCTCTTTCTGATAGCCAATCAACAATTTTGCCCTTGCCTTCGTCACCCCATTGCGATCCAACTACTACTACATTTGCCATCGATTAATTCTTTCTATTTCACAAAAAAACAATATGACGAACTATAATTCAATCATATTGATTTATACCGCTTATATATGTAAGTCCCTACCCTGCTTATCCAAATAAGGCAAGTATTTGCCGTCAATAATCTAGCATTACCAATAGAAAATAAGGCATTAAGAATGATACAAAGTCTAATCCCTACAATCTTACTCATTGCATTACCTTTATGGGCTTTAATGCTAAAGAAGCCAATATCCTTCAGTTTTGGTCTTATCAGCATGGTTTTTGCTGCAATTCAGCTCTTTACTTTTGTTCAAATGGCAACATTGCTTACAACGGCGATTGAAATGAGCCGCACAACTAACAATGCCGATCAAATAAGTGGTGCCGCTAATCAATTTCATAATGTTATATTTTATGGAAATGTACCAGTGCTTGGCTTTATAATAATGCTCATATTTGCTATATTCACATCTTCACTTAACAAAATTGGCAAGCTCAAATATCCTGAATTAACACAGATATTCTTTTGGCTTCTCAATATTACGCTCATTATTCAATTGAATATTGTAAGTCTTTTAAATTGGTCACTCAATAAGCAAGATCATAATCTAAATATCAAAAATATAGAAATAGCCTCTGAGTTATTACATATTTTTCTACTCGGCCTTTGCGTAGCTCTTCTTACTCTGTGCCTAATATCACTTTTTAGCAAGCGGGCAGGCTAGAAGACTGTTCAACTAAAATAATTTTAATATTTAAGACCAGCCCCCTAATATAATCCACCTGTTCCTGAACTTAAGGCATCGGAAGACTGATTAAAGAAATCTTCTTTTATGATATTGATATTTTCCGGCGGCGCTGTCCCCGGCTTAAACGGTTCTAAAATGACAT
>WTKA01000046.1 GCA_011524605.1 Hyphomicrobiales bacterium
ATTTTCATCCACCTAATACTTTTAATTCAAACAGAATTGAACAAAATTAATAGGTCCTGAGCCTAGTTCCATAAATAAAAAATCACAATTTCAAATGCATAAATTGCAAGTCAAGCCAGCGGCCGAATTTTGTGCCGACTTCTTCTAAAATCGCCGCTTTCGTAAAACCATGTTTTTGATGAAAGCCAATCGACTTTTCATTATCAGCATCCACAGCCCCAATCATCACATGAAGGCCTTGCGCTTTTGCATGACTGATAAGCGCTTGCATCAACCTACTGCCAACGCCTACCCCTCTGCAAGAAGTGGCAACATGAATGCTATGCTCAACCGTTTTGCGATAGCCATAAAAGCCACCGCGAAATTTACCGTAAGAGGCAAAGCCGACAACTTGCCCATCTAAGAGAGCAACATAGGTTGGGAATTGGTCAGCTTGTCTATCTAAAAACCATTCTAGTCGATTTTGCGGCGTTACTTTTTCATCGCTATATACGGCTGTAGATGTTTCTATAATATCATTATAAATGTCAGTGATCGCTGCAATATCATTTTTTTGCGCCAAACGAATATCTATATCAGCCATTTACGCCTCTACGCCTAAATTGTCATAATTTTTTATCATTTTTTTTATATTATATATTTTGTTTATAATCTTCAAGATTATGAAAATTGATATGGAAAAACATGCTTTTTCATTTCATAATTTTTAAAAATTGGGCGAATTAAAAATGTTACAGCTATTAAGCGATCTATATCAGCAGGAGCCAAGCTATGGGATTTGTTTATCTCAAAGAGAGCATGTTGATACTATCTCTTTGTTAAGTGAAGACTGTTTTGATATCGGCTGGTCAGAAATCCAGCTTTTAAATTTACTCAATGAAAGTGGCGGCTTTGTTTGGCACGCGGCAGGTAAAAAAAAGCCTGATCATATTTTGAGCTATGTCATAATTCGTGCGGTTTCTGATGAAGCGGAAATTTTATCCATTGGCACCGCCAAGCAGCATCAAGGCAAAGGCATAGCCCGAAAATTATTGCAAACAGCGATAGCAACTCTTAAGGCACAGCATATCAACCATTTATTTTTAGAAGTTTCAACTGAGAATATATCAGCTAATCACTTATATAATAAGCTCGGCTTTGAAAAAGTCGGTATTCGAAAATCATATTACAAACATGCACATGATAATAGCTATCAAGACGCTTCTGTTTTAAAGCTAGACTTGAAAACATATGCCAACCAGTGATATAGGACTTAAAAGTTTTAATTTTTAAAGATCACACATGGCAACACTTTCAATAATTGAACAGGCATGCATTGATAATGGTATGCGCATGACAGAACAAAGGCGCATTATCGCGAAAGTTCTATCTGAAGCCTCTGACCATCCCGATGTTGAAGAGCTCTACCAGCGCTCAAGCACCATTGATAGTGGCATTTCTATTTCAACCGTTTACAGAACCCTGAAACTTTTTGAAGAAGCAGGGATTATCGAGCGCCATGACTTTAAAGATGGGCGCGCGCGCTATGAACAAATGAGTGATGAACATCATGACCATCTCATTGATTTAAAAACGGGTAAGGTCATTGAGTTTACAAATAAAGAAATTGAGAAATTGCAAGAAATAATCGCAAGGGAACTTGGTTATCAACTAGTAGACCATCGGTTAGAATTATATGCTATACCTCTAAAGAAATAACTATTTTATCCAAAAGGATGTTATGAATGAATTATATTCGGGGCTTTGCTGTGGTAGCAATTATTGTGCTTATCACTTTGATCTGCATCCCATTTCAATATGCATTTATCAAACTGCATATTTCCCTAAGGCGATGGCTTCCTGTAGCCTATCACAACATAGTCTTATGGCTCTTACGTATTAAAATTAAGAAAATTGGTAATGTAGCCGAAGAGCGACCTTTGATGTTTGTTTCTAATCATACATCTTGGCTTGATATTTTAATTTTAAGCTCGTTCACCCCCTGCTCTTTTGTTGCAAAAAACGATATTGCAAGCTGGCCAGTCTTTGGCTTTTTAGCAAAATTACAGCGAACATTATTTATTAATCGCCAGAAAAGATCTGATACACAAACAACAAATGACATCATGCAGAAAAGGCTTAAAAAAGGCGAGCCTCTGATTTTATTTGCTGAAGGCACAACATCAGAGGGCACGCGCGTTTTGCCGTTTAAATCTTCTTTATTTGGGGTGGCTTCTTTTTTAGTTGATGATGAAGAGACAGCAGGGCTTTATATTCAACCTGTTTGCATCACTTATCACCGCTTACAAGGCTTGCCTATGAATAGAACAGCAAGGCTACACACAGCTTGGATTGGGGATATGGGGCTGCTTCCCCATCTTTGGAATATCATTAAAGGGGGTCCCATTGATACGCTCGTTTCTTATGGCGAGCCGATCCCCGTTATGAAAGGCTATAACCGCAAAGAACTCGCAAAAATAGCTGAAAATAAAGTACGCGAGATGAATGTCGCTGCTTTGCGTAGCTAATCATTTATAGTTAGGAAAACAAATGACAGATCAAAATCGCAAAGCCTTTATCAAATCCTATGGCTGCCAAATGAATGTGTATGATGCAGAGCGCATGGGTGAAGCATTAAACGCGGAAGGCTATGATTTATCTGATAGCCCTGAAGATGCGGATCTTGTAATTTTAAATACATGTCATATTCGTGAAAAAGCCTCAGAAAAAGTATATTCTGAACTTGGCCGCCTAAAAAAGCAAAAAGAAGCCGGCAAGGAAAAAGGCAAAGAGCTTAAAATCGCTGTTGCAGGCTGTGTGGCTCAAGCAGAAGGCAAAGAAATTATTGCGCGCCAACCCGCTGTTGATATGGTGTTTGGCCCTCAAAGCTATCACAAATTGCCAGAGCTGTTAAAACAATCTAACAACACAAAGCATGTGGTTGATACCGAATTTCCTGTTGAAGATAAATTTGCGGCTTTAACAAAGCGTGCGCCTAAAGCAATTAAGCAAAGGGGCAAAACGGCCTTTTTAACAGTGCAAGAAGGCTGTGATAAATTTTGCACATTTTGCGTTGTCCCTTACACGCGCGGCGCTGAGTTTTCTCGTCCATTTGAGCAAATCATGTCAGAGGCTGAAGCCTTAGCAAATGCAGAGGTGATTGAAGTGACCCTGCTTGGGCAAAATGTAAATGCCTATCATGGCCTAGATAAAAATGGCAAAGAATGGGGCTTAGGCGATTTACTCTTTCATTTAGCTGAAACCCGCCCTGAATTTAAACGCTTGCGTTATACAACAAGTCATCCTCGCGATATGGATCAGCGCTTATTAGATGCTCATCGAGATATTCCTGAAGTCATGCCTTATCTGCATCTACCCATTCAATCAGGTTCTAACACAATTTTAAAAGCGATGAATAGGCAGCATGAACGGGATGACTATCTTAGATTAATGGATAAAATTCGTGATGCGCAGCCAGATATTGCCCTATCAGGTGATTTCATTGTCGGCTTTCCTGGTGAAACAGATCAGGACTTTGAAGATACGATGGATATTATTCGCCGTGTCACCTATGCTCAAGCCTATTCCTTTAAATATAGCCCAAGACCGGGAACACCAGCCGCTGACAAAGCAACCCAAGTCCCAGAGGATGTAAAATCTCAACGCTTAACAGAACTGCAAGCCCTGTTAAACGAGCAGCAAATTCAGTTTAATAGGAGCAAAATTGGACAGGAAATGGATGTCTTGCTCGAACGCTTTGGCAAAAAAGAAGGGCAACTTGTTGGTCGTTCTCCATGGCTACAGGCTGTTTATGTGGATGCTGCACCCGAACAGATGGGGCAAATGGTGCGTGTTAAAATTACAACAGCAGGGGCAAATTCAATCTCAGGCGATATAATTTGATTATTGCCCCATAAAAAAAGCCTTATTGATAGATGACATTCACGCTATTCATTGAATAATATTGTGAATGTTATATATTAAGTGAAACAACACTATAGGCATTGAGATTGAACACGCATATTGCATTAACGTTAGAATTTGAAGACCCTAAAAAAGCCGCCATTCTTTTTGGCGAGCTTGATTGTAATGTAAGCTATTTAGAAGAGCAAACAGGGCTAGAGATTGCCGCACAAGGCAACCAACTTGTT
>WTKA01000001.1 GCA_011524605.1 Hyphomicrobiales bacterium
GCCATATTTTATACTATGTTGCTTGAAATAAACCCGTAAGTAAACCCGTGATAACGAATAAACACCACCAGCTGCGGGAAATGATTTTCAAGGCGTTTTTGATGTGTTGAGGGGTTGCTGCTTGATTACCCTTTTCATTAATCCATAAATCATCTGTGAGCTGGCCTTGATAAAGCCTAGGGCCAGCAAGAGCTAGGTTGAGTAAAATCGCCATAGCAGCTTCTGGCCAACCCGCATTGATAGAACTATGTTTTTTTGCTTCTTGCTTGATTTGTTTTAAGCTAAGCCAAATATTGGAATTCAAATTTAAAATTATGAAGATAATGGCTGTTAAACGGGCGGGGATGAAATTAACCGCATCATCCAGCCGTGCGGCGATACGGCCATAATAAAGATATTTTTCATTACGATAACCAATCATGCTATCAGCCGTATTTATAAGCTTATAAAAAACAATGCCGGGCAAACCAAAAAGAAGTGAAAATAACCAAGGGGCAATAATGCCATCTGAATAGTTTTCAGCCGTTGTTTCTACGGCAGCTCTTGCAATGTCATATTCGTTCAGATTTTGCGTGTCACGACCAACAATTTTTGAAATTTCTATTTTTGCATCTGATAAATCATTTTGCTCCAAAGGTATGATTACTGCACTTACATGATCCACAAGGCTTTTATGCGCTAATAAAGTGGATGATAATAGGCCAAGAATGAGGATGCCAATAACACCAAGGTCAAAAAGCAGATAGCTAAGAAGAATAGAAAAACCAGTAATACTTGCAGTGAAAATCTTCATTGTTAAGCCGCCATATAGCAAGGCTATTTTAGGCGCGGCGTTGTTATATAATTTGCTATTTAAGTAGTTTAATATTTTGCCAAAAATGACAACAGGATGTGATATGCGTTTATAGATAATATCTGGCTCGCCCCAAAGCCGATCAATAACCAAGGCGAGAAGACAGATAAGACAATTAAAAGGTAATATTTCTGTGAAATATAAATCAAACATAAGAGGTTAGAGCCTCTTTAAATTTTAAAAAATCATTTTCATTTTTGGGTACACCAAGGCGCATCCATTGCGGATCATAATCAAAAATCCTTGTCCATATTCCTTTATTCGCTAATGCTTCGTGAAGGCATTGGGCATCATCTAATTTAATTAAAGAATAAAGTGGCGTTTGTCCTGCAAGATCTATGTGTTTTTCCTGAAATAAAGCTTTCATATTCTTTTGCATATCATTCAATACTGAAAGTTGCTGTTCTTGCCATTCTTGATCTTGGTAGGCAGCTGCGGCAATCTGAAGGGCAAGGGTGTTTACAGCCCAAGGCCCAACCATGGATTTAAATTTCTCTATTATTTCAGTAGCTGCAAATACCCAACCAAGCCGAAGACCTGCAAGACCGAAAAACTTGCCAAAAGAACGTATTACAATAATATTTTCATGTATTGGTTTAAGTAAAATACTTTCTTCAGGGCTGCAATCCATAAAGGCTTCATCAATAATAAATATCGTTTCGGGATGCTGCTGTGCCTTGTCTATAATGGTCGATGCTCGTTTTAGCTCGCCATCAGGATTATTCGGATTGCAAAGATATACAACGCCATAGGGCACTTCACATGCCTGATCAAAAGAAGAAATTAATGAGGGCGTAACGCCGTTCGAGCGCCATGAATACTCATATTCATTATAAGTCGGTGAAATGATGCCAACTTTCATATTTTCACTATTTTTCAACGCGCTAGGCAGAAGGCTTAGGGCAATTTGCGACCCAGGAAGGGCTATATAGCCCCATGTTTCATGGACGCGATAATAGGATGTCGCCGCTTTGTTAAGTATTTGCAAGTCATTGGCGCTCGGCAATGCATTGAGCGATTCCAAGGGTTGTAGGTTGTGAGGGTAATGATGGGGGTTAATGCCTGTTGATAAATCTATTATAGGATAATTTACCCCAAGCTTCTCCCTTAAATTAGAAAGATCACCACCATGCTTCATGAGAAATTTATTCCTAATATTGAATAGATTAGTCGAATCGCTTCATCTTTTGCGCGAATTAAATATTGACTATTACAAACAGGCTGATTGACCATATACACCTTGATACCAAGCTCTCTTGCCGCAATTATTTTTGCATAAGCACCCGTTCCCCCTGCATTTTTAGTTACTAAGCAATCAATTTCATATTTTTGCAAGAGCGCTTTTTCATTATCCAAAGAATATGGTGGTAATTCAATAATATGCTTTCCTTGATAATTATTAGCTTGTTGATTAAGCCAGTCTGGCGCTGTGATGCTGCGGCTTAAAACCCATAAAGATCGTTTTTTAAAATGTTGAGCAAAATCATATGTACCAAGAGCCATAAAGCATTTACTATGATTGGGAATGGCCTCAATAGCTGTTTCAATATCTTCATAACAAGACCATAGATCTTGCGGATTTTGCTGCCAAGCAGGACGGCAAAATCGGATGTTTTTAATGCCAATTTTTTTGCTGACTGTTTCACATCGCTCCGATATATTTTTTGCAAATGGGTGTGTTGCATTTAAGATGAGATCTATTTTTTCACCTAGAATAAAATTCTCAAATTCTATCTCTCCACCAAGGCCACCAACTCTAATTTTAAAAGGATAGGCGATGCGTGGTTCGACGCGACCTGAGAGGCTATAAATTAGGTCAAATCGTGGATCATTATGAAAAAAATGCGCGCACTCGACTGCTTCTTTGATACCACCTAGAATGAGTATTTTTTTTCTCATTTCTTTATATTTCGTCATAATGAGATAAAAGCTGGCCTTGGCGATCAAAAATTATAATATCAATTTTTGTTTGCTCTTGATGAATGAGCTTTACCGCATGTTGCTGTGCTAATTTAGCAATCTGAAGGCAAAACTTATCGTGATATTCCCCAAGTAAAGATAAAACCTCAAGGGCTGTATTTGCTTTTGTGATTTGCTCGATTTTAGAAGAGGGAAATTCAAGTTTTTGAGCAAGCTTTGCAAGCTTTTCAAAATCAACTTGTGACCTGCCGGAATGCAGATCATAATGGCCTTGCGCTAATTTCACTATTTTTGCAAAGCCGCCTGCAATTGTTACTTTTTCTATTGGTTGTTTTTTTACATATTTTAACATCCCACCGACAAAATCACCCATATCAATCATCTGGTTTTCAGAAGCTTGGAAATAGGTTAAGGCGCTCGCTTCAGATGTTTTTCCTGTCGCGCCGATAATGTGATTGTGCCCCAAAGCCTGAGCAACATCAATACCGCGATGAATTGCATGAATCCACGCAGAACAGCTATAAGGAATGACAATGCCTGTCGTGCCTAAAATGGAAATACCGCCTTTAATGCCTAATCGTGGATTCCATGTTTTTTGCGCAATTTCTTCTCCCTTGGGTACAGATATTGTGATATCAATATCAGGGTTTTTTATGCCCATAGCCTCCTCAACGACAAGGCGCATCATTTCTCTAGGAACAGGGTTGATAGCAGCTTCGCCGATGTCTATTGGCAGCCCTTGTAATGTGACAGTGCCAACCCCTTTGCCAGCATGGAATAAGATACCTTTTCCATCCTTTTGACGAAAGCATATTTTCGACTTTATCATTGAGCCGTGAGTAACGTCAGGATCATCGCCCGCATCTTTTATAACACCTATTTCACAAAATGTTTCATCGATGTTTTTATAGGCTATTTCAAAATTAGCCACTTGCCCTTTTGGTAAGGTTATTGAAACATGGTTCTCAATTTCTTCGCCAAGCAAAATGTTCAATGCCGCCTTTGTAGAAGCTGTCGCGCATGCACCCGTTGTCCACCCGCGCCTTAGGGGCTGATCTATTTTTGCTTTACTTTGTTCCATCATCTCAAAAGCCAATTTTTCGTCATTTATTTTAGGCTTTAAAAACAAGAAATACTATTATTTTTTATAGATTTGTTTTAAATTGTGATTTTTATTCACTATTATATTTTAGAAAGAACAAAACGTGGCAGATTTTAACTTTTCAGCACCTATGCCAGCTTTTCATGAAGGAGAAGTTTGGTTGGTTGGCGCAGGGCCAGGTGATCCGGGGTTGATGAGTTTATATGCTATCTATGCTATTCAAAATGCCGATGTCATTATTTATGATGCCTTAGTTGATGAGAACTGTTTATCACTAAAAGCGCAGAAGGCAAAACTAGAATTTGTGGGCAAGCGCGGGGGTGTAAAATCACCAAAACAGCCAGAAATCACACGAAAAATAATTGACTATGCAAAGCAAGGGTTAAAAGTCTTGCGCCTCAAAGGCGGTGATCCATTTATATTTGGCAGAGGCGGGGAAGAAGCGATAACGCTTGCCCATAAAAAGATTAAATTTCGCATTGTTCCCGGTGTTACAGCGGGCATTGGCGGCTTAGCTTATGCGGGCATTCCCGCCACACACCGAGAGATAAATCAGTCGGTTTTATTTTTAACAGGGCATGACGAAAAGGGACAGCTTTCTAATCGTATAGATTGGGAGGCAGTTGCAAAAGCTGCGCCTGTAATTGTTATGTATATGGCTACTCGGCCTTTCGAACAAATTCAAAAGCATTTATTAAACAATGGGCGTTCTGAAAATGAGTCTATTGCTTTTGTCATGCATGCTACGACAAAAAAACAAAAGGTTGTTATTTCAAGTCTTGGCAATGCAATTGAAGACATGCAAAAATATGACGTAAAATCTCCAGCAATTATTGTAGTAGGTGAAGTTGTTGACTTGAGGCCTATTTTAAATTGGATGGATGATCAAGAAATTCATGCAAATGAATCGTACCATGGTTGATATGAAGCAAGATCAGTTACCCATTTGCATAATGGTCGCTGGCACAGCCTCTAATGCAGGCAAAACAGTGATTACAACAGCGCTATTACACATCTTAGCTCAACAAGGGTATAAGATATGCGCTGCAAAAGTGGGGCCTGATTATATTGATCCACAATTTCATAAATCTATTTTGGGTATCCCCTCACTAAATTTAGATTTATTTGCTTTTTCAGAACAAGATCTTATTACCCGCTTTTATAACCATATAAAAAATTATGATATTTGCTTGATAGAAGGGGTGATGGGCTTATGTGATGGCGCACCGGGTTTGTCTACTTCATCGTTAGCTGTTGCTAAGGCGCTGAATTGTTCGATCATATTGGTTCATAATGCGCAAAGCCAGTTTCAGTCTGCCTGTTTATCTGTTTCAGGTTTTATTGAACAAATGGGAGAGCAGAATTGTGCTTCGGTCATCTTTAACCATGTAGGCAGTGATTATCACGGTAAAGAAATTTGCGATAGTTTCAAAGATCAATTTCCATCTATTTCCTGTGCTTATGTGAAGAAAAGCAAAGATGTTATTTTACCATCTCGTCATTTAGGCCTTGTACAAGCGGAAGAAGTGGATGATTTAGATCAGATTATTGATAAAGCCAGCCAAAAAATCCAGTCTACAATCAATATCAACTCTTTACTTACACATAAGAGCGGTGCCGATCTGCAAAAATATAGACAATGTAAGATAAAAACTATTCGGCCGTTGGGACAAAAAATTGCCATTGCTCGGGATAAAGCTTTTAATTTTTGCTACCCTCATTTTATTTCAGATTGGCAAAGTCAAGGGGCTGAGCTTAACTTTTTCTCACCTTTAGAAGATGAAGCGCCGGCAAAAGAGGTTGATGCCATATTTTTACCCGGCGGTTATCCTGAAATTTTCGCTGCAAGGCTTGCATCAAATCTGAAATTTAAATCTGCAATGCATCTTCATGCGCAAAAAGGCGCGGTTATTTATGGTGAGTGCGGGGGCTATATGACATTGGGGAATGTTTTAATTGATCAACAGGGCAATCCCCATGAAATGCTGGGGCTTTTGCCGATTGTAACTGATATATCAAACCCAAAACGAACCCTAGGCTATCGTTATTTGGAGCATAACTCTTCCCTTGGCTTTGATAAAGCCTTAAAGGGGCATGAATTTCACTTTGCGCAAATCAAAGAAGCGCCAAGCGATCTTCCTTCTTTATTTGCAGCTAAAACAGCACGAGAAAAGCCTATCGGTCATTTAGGTCATATTAAAGAAAATATCATGGGGTCTTTTGCCCATGTCATTTGCTAGCTGTTTTTACAGGCCTTAGAATATGAGCATGTGCGCCATCATAAAGAGCTGAATCTCTGAATTGATGGGCTTTACTAAGCGCTTTGCCTACAAAAATCAGCCCTGTACGTGTGATTTTTTCTTCGCGAATAACCTTATCTAAATCTTCTAGCGTCGTTTCAATGATTTTTTCATCAGGCCATTCAACACGGTAAGCCATGACGGCGGGGCAGTCCGCTCCATAAATAGGAATAAGCTTGCGTTGCACGTCTCTTACGTTGCGTACGGATAAATGAATGGCAAGGGTGGCGTTGGAAGCGCCTAGAGTTTCTAAATCTTCTCCTTGAGGCATAGAAGATGACTTCATGGCTGTTCGTGTTAGAATCACGGTTTGGCATATTTCTGGAATTGTCAGTTCTCGGCCTAATTTTGCTGCCGCCGCTGCATAGGCGGGTACGCCCGGAATGATTTCATAGTCAATTTCACGTTCATTGAGCCGTCTTACCTGTTCAGCAATTGCGCCATAAAGAGAGGGATCTCCTGAATGAACACGCGCCACATCTTTTCCTTCAGCCGTTGCTGTTTCAATTACGGTCATAATGTCATCTAAGGTCATGGGAGCTGTGTCCATAACAACAGCATCTTTTGGCGCAGTTTGCACCACTTCTTCAGGCACAAGGGATCCAGCATAAAGGCAATAATCACATTCACTAATGCGCTTTGAGCCGCGCAATGTGATCAAATCTGCAGCGCCTGGGCCTGCACCAATAAAATAAACTGTCATTACGCAATATCCTTTTTATCATATCCACGGGGTGTATAGACATAAGAGTTGCCATCGCCGCGGCTATAAGCCTTTGATTTTGAAGAGCCAATAATGACAGTGGTTAGCATATCAACATCATCTACCTGTAAATTTTCAAGGGAAATAATGACCAACTCTTCCGTGTCACGTCCTAAATTACGTCCCAAAATAACAGGAGTATTGGCAGGTCTATGCTGCAATAAAATCTCTTTTGCATAGGCAAGTTGCGTGCGTCGGCGTTTTGATACAGGATTATAAAAGGCTGTAACAAAGTCCCCCATCGCAGCAGCTTTAATGCGTTTATGTATATCCTCTAATGGGGTGAGGAGGTCTGAGAGGGAAATGGCACAAAAATCATGCCCCAATACAGAACCAATTTGCGCTGCCGCGCCCTGCATAGCAGTGATACCGGGGGACATCACAATTTCAGTGCGCATAGCACCATCTGTTAGCCCTCTACCTGTGTCTAATAATTCATGCAGCAAAGAGCCCATTGCATAGATACCTGCATCACCAGAACAAATTAGAGCAACATCTTTGCCATCACCAGCAATATTGAGCGCATCGCGCACTCTAATCTCCTCATCCCCTAAGGGGTATGAAATTTGCTCTTTGTCTTTTATGATATGGCTAACAATATCAAGATATAAGCTATAGCCTATAATGACATCCGCTTGTAGTAGATGTTCCGTAGCTTCTGGCGTGCGCCATGCATCTTTGCCAGGGCCTAGGCTGACAAGGCGTAATAAGCCTCTTTTTCGACCTGAAAGCGGTTGTGTCACTGTTTTCTCCGTCAATTTTGCTATGGCGCATGTCGCCCGTTTTGATTTTTGTTTTTCTAAGCAGAGTTTGGATTCTTCTTCACAAATGGCGAGAGCTGCACCCTCTGCAACGCCGTAACATCCGACTTCTTTAAAAACAATATCTGAGGGATTTGCAAGACGATCTTTTTGTGCATTAAGCGCGTCAGCTGAAAAAAACATTAAAGCGATCTGATATTTTTCACTTAACTTATGAAGTGCAAACTCATCTGCTTTCACATCAATACTAGCAATGGATTTTACATGGCTGGGGCTTAAGTTTTTTTGCTCAAGACAATGCAAAAACAAATTTTCGACTTCTTCAAAATCAGCGCCGCGCTCACATCCCATACCAATGGCATAGCGAGGCTGATACACTATAAAGTCATAATCATCGGTTGGTTTTTCATCCACACTTAGACAAATTTTTATACTGCCTTCTTGGCTAAAGGGATAGCCTGCATCGCGCAAAAATTTATCACCTTCAAAAGGAATAATATACTCCCCTTCAAATAGTCGAGAAGCAATATTTTTCCATTTTTCTGGATCAGGCGCTATATAGCCTTCAGGCAAATCATCTAGCGTGAAAGAAAATTTACCTTCACTAGCACCAGTAGTTACAAGTGAACAGTTTATAGCTTCAATCAGTTGATTGGCAATAAGCCGTCCCCCATGGTGCCATCCTAAAATAGGGATAAGCGTTTTTCCATCTTCACTTAAAGCAAAAACAGGTGGGTCAATCCATTTATTCTGAATGAAAGGCGCAAGAATGCGAACAATAATCCCCACAGAACAAATGGCAACAATCGGATGACCTTGTAGATAGCTTGATTTTAGCCTTTGTGAAAAATCTTTTATATCATGATCACTTACAACCATATTCATACATTGCGCTGCAATCGCTTTTTCAAGCTTTTTTCCATGAGACGTAAGGGAAAATAGAGCAGGGGGGAGCAAATTATCTTTTGTCATATACGAACCTGAATGATGGAAAAATAAGGCGCATTTCCCTCATCAACAGCGCTTAATGGTAATATTTTTTGATTAGGCAGGCTCGCCCTTTCCACATAAATGGCCTTATCTAAACGATTTGTAGCAATAAGGCAGCGCTTAATTTTTTCAATATGGCGACCAACTTTCATAATCACATAAGCTGTTTTTTCTTCTTGCAATTGTGCGGTCATCAAATCTTCGTCTAAAGGCCCTGGGATGATTGTTAAAAGCTCGTTGCGCTCACATAAAGGGGATTGCGTTACACTTGCTAATGCCATGACAGAGGAAACCCCCGGTATGATAGTAGAGCGAAATTTTTTATATAATCTTTCATGCAAATACATGAATGAGCCATAAAAAAATGGATCACCCTCGCAAAGGACAACTATATTTTTTCCTTCTTCCATTTGCGCTGCTAAATCATTTGCAGCCTGATCATATATTTCTTGTGCTGGAAAGCGTTCAATACGCATGGGTATTGTAATTTTATATTCGCTTTGGCCTGAATGTAGAGGAATATTTTTTTCGATTATTTGACGAGCAAAGCTCACCCCATTATCAGGGGCAGGATAGGCAATAATATCTGCTTTTTGAATAGCTTTCATAGCTTTTAAGGTGATAAGATCAGGATCACCAGGGCCAACGCCCACACCTGTTATTTGTCCTTTTATCATTTTTGAAAGCACCACTGCGTAATTGGCATTTGCGAACGCCAGCCTGAATAAGGCCCCACTTTTTCAGCATTAGAAAATTGCATTCTTGTCAACTGCCCTCCATATTCATGATATAAGCTGAGTAAATTGGCTTCGCTTTCAAGCGTGACAGCATGGGCAACTAAACGACCGCTTGGGGATAATCTGTTTATGGCTTCATTGGCAATAGATATATTTGATAATCCGCCGCCGATGAAAATGGCGTCAGGGTCAGGCAAGGACGCAAAGCAATCGGGGGCTTTTTCTGCAATTTTTATGATATTCTCAGCGGTAAAGCCCAAAGCTTGCATATTATCTTCAAGCATATCATGACGCTTTGCTTGATGGTCAATGGCAAATATTTTTGAAAAAGGAGCTTTCAACCCATATTCAATTGAAATAGAGCCGCAGCCTGAGCCAACATCCCAAAAAACAGCATTCTTAAAGGGTTGTAAATGTGCCATAGCGCTGATACGCGCTTGCTGCTTTGTCATTTTGCCGTCATGAATGAAAGCGCTATCAGGTAAACTTCCTGCATAGGCAGACCAGTTTTTGCCAACATTTGCGGTAAATTCTATGGCAAAGGTATGAAAATCATCAAACACAGGGCAGTCATCGCCCATTTGCCACTGAATATATTTCTCCTTTACTCCGCCCATATGAGAGAGAGCATGAAAATGGACCTCAGAAATACCCATTTCATTATGCAAATATTCTCTCACTGCTGAAGGCGTTGTTTTATCTTTTGATAAGATCAAGATTTTTGCGTGGGGATAGATAAATTGCCTAATAGTCTCAATAGGGCGACCATGTAGAGATATCGTTTCAACGCGGGTTAAATCCCATTTTAAACGGCTAGCGGCAAGCTGAAAAGCGTTTGAACTTGGTAAGAAATGGCATTTTGAAGCATCAATGTCACGTAAAAGGGTCGCGCCAATCCCATAAGTGAGAGGGTCGCCTGTTGCTAAAACAATGATTTTTTTGCTCTCGCTTAAAGTGTCAATTTCTTTAATATTATCTTTGATTTTGCATGACCATGATCTTTGCTCAGCTTTTAAGTTTGCTGGTAAGTAGCTAAGGTGTCTTTTACCGCCAAAGATAGTATCAGCTTGCTTTAGAAGCGATAAAGCAGGCTCTTGTTGTAATATAAGACCCTGATCATCAATGCCAACAATAAATACCCCCTTATTTTGAGCAAGCATATCCATTATGCTGCTCCTTGCGTATCAATCTTACATTGATCATGATGCCATTTACAAAGAGCATTTAAAGCAGAAGAGGCAATAGCGCTGCCGCCTAACCGGCCAGAAAGAGATATGATTGCCGTTTCTTTTAATTGATGACTGTTTTGTTTGGCCTCAATAAGGGCTTGTTTTGATTCAGCAGCACCAACAAAACCAACAGGGCAGCCGATAATAATATTAGGTGCTGCAAGGCCTTGATCCAGCAGTTCTAGCAAATAAAATAGAGCTGTTGGTGCATTGCCGACCACAACGATATTTTGCTCAAATTCCTGTTGTAATATATGCATGCCAGCAGCTGTTTTCGTATTATCAATTTGAGTTTGAAGAATGTCGAGATTAGGCTGGTCTATGGCAGAGATAAGATTGCAATTGGTTGGTAAAAATCGCTTTATCACGCCCATTTTTACCATATTCACATCACAAATGACCTGCTTATCCTTTTGACCAAGCCAATTGGAAAAAGCATTTTCAATATCTTGGCTGATATAAATATCTTTCAAGATTGAGATATCACCTGATGCATGGATCATCCGCTTTACAATATTTTTCTCAAATGAAGAATATTGGCTTAAATCACATTCAGCTTCAATCATCGCAAAGGATTGAGAATAAATTGCATCAGGACGGCGCTCATAATCCATAATTTGCCCTACACATGTTTTTTAAGCGGGCATTTATCACAAACTTCGCCATTAATGCCTTTGCCATGAATTTTCATAGGACAGCTTTCACAGATATCACCTTCCATAGTGACAGGCCCTAATGGATGGTCTGCATGGGGGTAGGGATGGTGGTGGTGATCATGACTATGGCTGTGATCGTGAGAATGGCTATGATTATGCTCATGACTGTGATCATGCGAATGGCTATGGTCGCCAAGTCCTGTACCAATACCTTCTACATGATGGTGATGGCTTTCTTGGGCAAGGCCAACTTCTGCTTCAAAGCCTAAAACTTGTGTGCGATATTTACACATTTGGCAGTTCATTACATTGGTGCCTTCAAGAATTTCGTGCACGCGTTCTGCAAATGTGTCTATAACATAGTCTTGATCATTTAAGTAACCAGCTTTAACAAAAGAAATTTCAGGATTTTCTTTCGCTATAATGTCAGTATGGTCATAAATACGATCAATTAATATCCCTGAAAAGAGAAAATAGGGTAGCACAATGATACGTTTATAGCCAAGCTTTGCAGCATGTTGTAATCCTGGTTTTACGAGCGGAAATGTAACGCCTGAGTAGCAGACTTCACCCCAACCAAAGCCAAAGCCTTCCCATAAAATGCGCATCACTTTTGAAATATTTGAATTGGCATCAGGGTCAGAAGCACCCCGACCAACAACCATAAGCAAGGTTTCATGGTGCTTAATATCGTCACTACATTGATCTAAAGCTTCTTGCACACGGACGCTAGCGGCTGCTATCATTTTAGGGTCAATCCCTAATTCACGCCCATATTGTACATTAACATCAGGGTTTTTTGCTTGATAGCTATTGAGTACTGAAGGAATGTCATTTTTTGCATGACCTGCGGCAAATAGCATGCCGGGTACTGCTAAAATATCGGTACAACCTTGCGCTTTTAAATTATCAAGCCCTTCATTAATCACAGGAGTGGCAAATTCTAAATAGCCATAATCAACCGGCCATTCTCGGAATTTTTCTTTTAGTCTTTTTGCTAATTGCGCAAATTCCTGTACTGCATCTTTACTACGGCTGCCATGACCGCAAATCATAACGCCATATTTTTTTTCAGTCATATGCAACCCTTAATCATGTCTTTTTAGGCTCAGCCTAGAATTAACGTGAAAGATAATTACGGTGCAGTAAAAAAACTGCTAGGACGGCAATTACAGCAAAAGCAATATATTCACCATGAGAGTGAGGTATATTTACCCCATGACCTTCATGAGCAATTGTCGCTGAGGTGAATAGTAAGAAAAATGCAGCTGAAAATAGCTTAGTCATACCCAAATCCTTTTATATAAATATAGGGCATGCTCAAGAAATCTGCAAAAATAGTACAGATTTAAACATATACAAAAATCAGCCTAGGACTTGATGCCTGATCTAGGTCCATCGCACCTAACTATTTTCAGTTTCTTAAGAAACCCTGATATTTGAGCTATATAGGATGGCTATGTTATACGCAAGCGCTTTATA
>WTKA01000052.1 GCA_011524605.1 Hyphomicrobiales bacterium
GCATAGAAACTTCTTTAAGCGCCATCGACAGCATGCGTGCAATGGTCGACCGCATCAAAGGTCTTGAAGATGCAGCGGCGGCTGAAACAAATACAGCGCTAGCCACTTCTTATGCTGAGCAGATTGACGAACTGAAAGAGCAGATGAAAACCTTAGGAGAAACTGCTTCTTTTCGTGGCAATAATTTCTTTTCAGGCTGGGATCAAGATAGTTTCTCCATTGGCGGGCAAAATTTTTCTGTCCAAGGTGTTGATATCAACGATGTTGTTTCAGGTTTTGCTTATCGTGGGGGCAATGTCTTAGGTATTGAAAATGGTGATTTTGATACCTCAGCTCATTCTAACCTTATCGCTGCATTTGCACCAAATGTAAGCGCAAACACCTATGAAGACTATACGGGAAATCATGGGGTTGGGTCTTTAGAAAATGGCGCAGCATTAGCAACGACAGGCCCTGGCGGCAAGTCTTCAGTAGAATTTGTAAACTCAGGCTCGCGCGCAACAACTGGGTCTCACGTTGTCTTACCTGCTCTTGATATGCCAACCAATTTCTCAATTGGGGCATGGGTGCGCCACGATGGCGCGCATGCGACAAATTTTGAACGCATCTTTGATTTTTCTATGAGTGTCGGTGACCGAATAGGGACTTTTGCATTATTAAGACCCCCTACAAGATCAGTTCCGGATCGCTTTCTAATAATTGCTGATACAGATCTTGATATTACTACTGGCTGGGAAATGACTATGGCCAGTCCTACAGGTTCAGTCACAGATGGTGATTGGGGCTTCTGGATGACAACTGTAGAGGAAAATGCAGGAGATACTAATTTAACTATCTATAAGGATGGCGTTTCGGTTGCTTCAGCAACATTTACAGGTATTACCATGCCGGCTGTTACAAGAGATCGCGTTTATTTTGGTGGTGCATCAGCGGATGTTATACAAACAATGAATGGAGCCATTTCGGATTTCGTTATGTTTGATGAGGCATTAGATTCAGCAGGTGTGTCAGAATGGTATAATAGTGTGGGTTTAGATGGGCTTGAGGCTAGCTTTTTCACAATGGACAGTGAGGCCTTAAGCGATTCATTAGATAAAATAGAAGCGCATTTAACTGGCGTTCAAGTGGGCGTTGAAGCTACAAGGAATCAGCTTGCTGTAAAATCTGAGCTTTATGCCGAAGAAGCAACAAGTTTATTGAGCATTGATAGTGAAGAAGTTGCGGTGCAATCCTCTCTTGCTGGCATGAGGCAAACACTTGCAGTGACATCATTAGGCATTACATCATCAACACAGGCCAATATTTTAAACCTCTTTGGTTAGGCATTTTATGCATAGGTCCTGAGCTTAGTTTAGATGCATTTGAAATAGGTATATCCATCTAAACCAGATAAAGCTTTGAACATATCAAAATATCTTAAAAGTCCAAAGGGGCATTTTCTACAATGTCTTTAAGTACGAAAAAACTACGTAGCTGCCTCACGTTGGGCAGCATAAGCAGCTGCGCGCGATGTAGATTATTAAAATCTGAAATATCCCTGACCCTTATTTTGATAAAATAATCAAAATCGCCTGCCACACATTGGCACTCTAAAACAAATGGAAATTTTGATATTTCTTTTTCAAAGTTTGAAAAGCTATCTGGTGTAGAGCTGTCTAGGATTGCCCCAACAAACACCGTTACACTTTGATTGACAGCTTTCGGATTTATTTGTGCGGTAATAGATGTGATAATATTTTCTTCAAAAAGCCTTTGCGTGCGCCGATGGCAGGTTGCGGGGCTGATATGCACAGCCTCTGCAATATCAGCATTGCTCATGCGCCCATCTGATTGTAGGCATTTCAATATTTTACGATCGATTTTATCAAGGCTTGTCATGATAAAATATTCTTTCATATAAGATATATATTATGAGGTTTTTTAATATATTATATGAAGTAAAAAATCTTATAAAGAAAAAAATAGATTAAATTAGAAAGCACCTTTCTTAAATCATGTGTTAAATTATCACATATTCAAGAAAAGAGGCAAAAAATGAATTTATCAAAATTTGAACGCTATCCATTAACATTCGGGCCTACACCTATCGAACAACTTCCAAGGCTTACAGCAGCAATAGGGGCTGATGTAGAAGTTTATGCAAAAAGGGAAGATTGCAACTCAGGTCTTGCTTTAGGTGGCAATAAGCTAAGAAAGTTAGAATATATTGTGCCAGATGCTATTGCTTCAAAAGCGGATACATTAGTTTCTATCGGGGGCGTTCAGTCAAATCATACACGTATGGTGGCTGCAACAGCTGCAAAAATAGGTATGAAATGCGTTGTTATCCAAGAAAGCTGGGTGCCTCATGATGATGCTGTCTATGATCGGGTTGGTAATATTCTCATGACACGTCTTATGGGGGCAGATAGCCGTCTTGTTGATGATGGTTTTGATATTGGTATCCGCAAAAGCTGGGAAGAAGCATTGCAATCGGTAAAGGATAATGGCGGAAAGCCCTATGCCATCCCCGCTGGTGCCTCTATGCATAAATATGGTGGATTAGGATATGTAGGATTTGCAGAAGAAGTTCGCGCTCAAGAAGCAGAAATGGGCATTAAATTTGATTATATCGTTGTTTGTGCAGTAACAGGGTCAACGCAAGCAGGCATGATTGTTGGTTTTGCTGCAGATAATCGCGCAGATCGTGTTATAGGCATTGATGGCTCTGGCACGCCCGAGCAGTTGAGAGGGCAAATCAGGACAATAGTAGATAACACAGCTAAATTAGTAGAGCTTGGACGTGAAGTGCGCGATGATGAAATTGTCATTAATCCTGACTATGCTTATCCAGCTTATGGCGTGCCTAGTGAGGAAACGAATGAGGCTATTCGCCTTGCTGCGCAAACAGAAGCCATGATCACAGACCCTGTTTATGAAGGTAAATCGATGCAAGGTATGATTGACCTTGCGAAAAAAGGCTATTTTCCAAAAGGTTCCAAAATACTCTATGCTCATTTAGGAGGCGCACCCGCCCTGAATGGCTATAGCTATACATATAGAAACGGATAATATTAATTTAGACCCGATTTTTGAATTGAGACCAGACCTGAATAAAAAAATAGCCTGCCCTAAAAGAGGGCAGGCTGCATAAGATTCATTATGAATACATATATTATTTTACGCGACGACCAGTCCAACGGTCATAAACATATGCTGTTGCTTTATATCTATGAGTAAGGCTTCTAAATTGTGCTCGTCTCATACCGTCACAAATATCGTTGTCACGACGACCAAAATCATCTGTTCCGCCCCATGCGCCAACAGTTTCGCATGTATATTTTCTGCTGCCGAAATTTTTTCTTGATCCATTTAAGTAGAAATATCTATTAGAGCATGATTTATCACTAGGGATCTCAATAACAAAAAATTTATTATTGTCTGTACTTAAGCATACCCTGCTTCCAGGTTGTGCTTCAGCTGTAGATACTTGAAAAGAAATTGCAGCTGCAGCTATTGCAGCTATAGATAATATGCTTTTAGCGAACATTTAAGTAAAACCTTCTAAAAATTTATTTAAAGTGCATTTTTTTATTAAAAAATTATTTTTTCAATATATTTCTTAATATATATTCTTATAATTACTTAAATAAGTAATAGCAATATAGACTATTTTACTATCTATTAATAAATATGTGGTTAATTTATTCGAATTAGAGTTTTTTCTACTTAAAGCATGTAATTATATACTATATATTCATGTGTTTTGCTAGTTTTAATAGTGTTTTAAATTTTTGAGTGTGAATTCATGCAAAACATGATTAATCTTGTATTGCTGTATATATAGACATCGTTAAAGTTATAAAAAAACCTGCCCCTAAAGAGGCAGGCTTTTTCTATTATACCGAATAGTTTTAGGCTCAGGACTTGATTATTTAGTCCATTCTACACCAACAGATTTACCCTATGAACGGACAAGAAAGCGCTGGAACTACTGGTAATTTCAAGCTTTTTTGACGCATTCATAGTGTAAATATGTAGTGCCCATTTAATTCAAATAGAATTGAACAAAATTAATAGCT
>WTKA01000112.1:0-15194 GCA_011524605.1 Hyphomicrobiales bacterium
TTTAATGATGCTCTTCGACTTATCCGAAAACCGGTTCCCATTTTTCGGGTCTCATTTTTTAATGATGCTCTTCGACTTATCCGAAAACCGGTTCCCATTTTTCGGGTCTCATCGCGTGCCTATAAAACCTAAAATGCAAAGAATATTTTTTCCCGGAATTTCGTTAGAAATATCCGGGATCGCTGTCGTTTTAAACGCCTTGTGCATCACGCTACCCGACCCCTGATCAAGTCAGGGGAAAAATACTTTGTTAGTTCAAAGAAAATAAACTGTTAGTTCTAGGCAGGCGATGAGAAGTTGAATTTGCTCTCACGCCAATTTCACTTTGTTCAATAGCTGCGAGGGCGCGCAACATAAGTTGCGGGGCGAAGTCTCGCCCTCTGGGGGCTATAAAAAATAAAAGTGTGTTGTTAGTTCTAGGCACTCAAACAAGTGCGACTGCACGTCGGCCGGTCAGGCCGCCCCCACGGAGACATGAGCACAGCGAATTGTCGTGAGTGCAGACTAACCTCACCAACTAAACCTGCCTTATAAGTCCTTCTTGGGCGGCGGAGGCGACGAGGGTGCCTGCGCTGTCATAAATCATGCCGCGCGCAAAACCCCGTGCAAAGTGAGAAGAGGGGCTGTCTTGCGCATATAAAAGCCAATTATCCATGGCAAAAGGACGGTGGAACCAGAGGGCATGGTCAAGGCTTGCTGGCATAATGTCAGGGTCAAATACGGCCTTGCCATGGGGGATGAGGGAAGTACCTAGCAAGGTCATATCTGAGGCATAGGCAAGAATGCAATGATGTATGCGCGGATCTTTCGGCAAATCGCTTGCAGCTTTAAACCAAAGATTTTGTTCTGGCTTGTCAGGCTGTTTTGTCAGATGGCGTTGAATATTAACGGGTTTCAAATCAAGCGGACGCTTTTTACTAAAATAGCTAGCGAGCCCTTGCGGGATTGTATCCTTAAACTGCACCATTAAGTCTTGAACGGATAAAAGCTCATCTGGTTTTGGCACATGAGCCATATCCATTTGATGGGTTAGGCCGGGCTCATCAATTTGGAAAGAGCAAGACATGGCATAAATGGCTTGACCATGTTGAATGGCTGTAACGCGACGGGTGGAAAAGCTGCCGCCATCGCGTAGCCTTTCAACAGAATAAACAATGGGTACAGAAGGGTCACCGCCTCGCATGAAATAGGCATGTAGCGAATGGCATAAGCGGTCTTGCTCTATTGTTTGATAAGCCGCTGAGAGGGCTTGCCCGACAACTTGTCCGCCAAAGACACGACCAATGCTGCCTTGAAGATGAAAGCCCCTATATAAATTTTGCTCGACTTTCTCAAGTTCTAGCAAGTTTAAAAGCTGCATCACTTCCTCTGACATGGGTAAGCTCCTCTTTAGACCCTGAGCCTAGGCTCAAAATTATAAGCAAAAATAATCTGTCGCAGGTGACTTTTGATTGAATATCACCTAGGATAATTTATAAATTTGCTTCAAGCATTTAATATTTAAGGCGTTTACAGTAATGGAAAAGTCCCATAAGGCAAATATAATTATCGTCGGTGGCGGCGCTGTTGGTATCACCATGGCGCTTGCGTTGGATCAATGCTTGCCGAGCCAATCTGTGATCTTATTATCCAATACAGATCCGTTGACGCCTTTTACCAAAGATTTAAGATCAACGGCCTATGCGCCTGCGGTTATTCGCATGTTAGATACGCTGGGGATTTGGCAAGAATTTGAAAAGCAATCTAATCCGATTGCGAATATGCAAATCACAGACCCTGAACCAGGATCTACCGTGCGTATTCCTTTGTTGCATTTTGAGGAAGAGGTGGAGAAATATGGTGCTTTGGCGCATATGGTACCTAATGCTCATATCAATGCAGTCTTATCTCAAAAGCTGAAGCAGTCTAAGGTGACAGTGCTGAGCAATATGGATGTGACGGGCTATAAAGATCAAGGTAGCTATGCCCAGCTTTTATGTAAGCAGGATGTGGATATTCAGGCGGATTTGATTATTGCCGCTGATGGGCGCAATTCTCGTTTACGCCGTGTTGCAGGCTTGCCCACTTTGCACCATGATTATAAGCAAACGGCAATTGTTGGGACAATCTCTCATGAGCATGAGCATCATAATGAAGCATGGCAATATTTCCGCTCTTCAGGTCCTTTGGCATTATTGCCCTTAAGCGGTAAGCGGTCTTCCATTGTATGGACACAAACACCGCCAAAAGCAAAATCGCTGATGTCAGGCGATATTATGTTCGCAGAGATGGAATTAGAGGAAGAGGTTGGCGGGCGCCTTGGCACGATCAGCTTTGAAGGGCCTTTACAAGCTTTCCCCTTATCTTTACTCATCGCAACAAAGCTCAATGCCTCAAGATTAGCACTGATTGGTGATGCAGGCCATGCTATTCATCCGCTTGCAGGGCAGGGGCTTAATCTGGGCTTAAAAGATGTAGCCTGCTTGACAGAGTTGATTAAGCAAGGGGTTAGTCTTGGTCTTGCGGCTTCTGATGCAACTATATTAGATAAATATGAGCGCAAACGCCGTGTGGAAGTTACCAGAATGGCGGCGGTGACAGGGGGGTTAAATACGCTCTTCTCAAATGATTTGAATTTTTTACGCCATGCAAGAAATTTTGGCCTACGTCTTGTCAATAAATCACAAGCCACTAAATCATTCTTTATCGATGAGGCTGTTGGTGAGGACAAATCTGCACCTGCGCTGTTAAGAGGGCTTCGGCCATAACAATAATGATAAGAGTATAAAATGTCAGGCTGTATTTTAAGTGTTAATCTCAATGCCGTGGCTCATATGCGCAATAGGCGCGATGTGGGTTGGCCGAATGTGCAAGATTATGGACGCAAAACATTACAAGCAGGCGCAAAGGGCTTAACAATTCATCCTCGTCCTGACCAAAGACATATTCGCCATTCAGATGTTTATGAACTTGCCGATCTATTTAAGCAGAGTGAATTTCATGATTGTGAATTTAATATTGAGGGCTATCCCGATAAAAGATTTATGGATCTTATTCTTGAGGTCAGGCCGCATCAAGTCACATTAGTGCCTGATAGCCCAGAACAATCGACATCTGACCATGGGTGGGATTTTGAAGAAAATCATAGCTTTTTAACTGAGGTTGTCGCTGAAATAAACAAGCATGATATGCGAAGCGCTACGTTTGTTGACCCAACACCGCAAGCAACTGATGCAGCTGCAGCTGTGGGGGTGAAAAGGGTGGAAATTTATACAGGACCTTTTGGCGCCAAAGTACCAGATGTTAATCTGCCAGAAGCAAGGGCTATTATTGATACGCACAAGCAGGCGAGAAAAAATGGACTTGGTGTGAATGCAGGTCATGATTTAACGCTTGCAAATATGGCAATATTATCCCAATTAGAAGCAGATATTGATGAAGTCTCCATTGGTCATGGCTTTTGGTCTGATGCGTGGCTTTATGGGCTTGAAAAAACTGTTTCGCTGTTTGCAGATGCAGCAGCAACTCTTCATCCAGAAGGTAGGAAATAATTATCATGGCAAATTTTGATAATCGAGATCATTTTGGTTTCCAAAATGTCTCCATAGGCGAAAAGCAGGGCATGGTTGATGATGTCTTTCACTCTGTCGCAAAAAATTATGATGTTATGAATGACGCCATGTCTATGGGGGTTCACCGCCTTTGGAAAGACGCGATGATGGCTTGGTTAAGCCTCTCAAAAAATAGGCAGGTTAAAGTCTTGGATGTTGCTGGTGGTACGGGCGATATTGCAAAGAGAATAGCTGAAAAATCCCATAAAAATAGCCATATCACTGTTTTAGATATCAACCATGAAATGTTGAAAGTAGGTCGTGAGCGATTTAAGGGTGAGCTTGCAGACAAGATTGATTTTGTACAAGGCAATGCTGAACATTTGCCTTATGCAGATAATAGCTTTGATATTTATACAATTGCCTTGGGTATCCGTAATGTGCCCGATATCCCCCAAGCTTTAAGGGAGGCCTATCGCGTTTTAAAACCGGGCGGTCGTTTCATGTGCCTTGAATTTTCAAAAGTAGATATTCCTATTTTTGAAAAAATCTATGAGGCCTATTCTTTTCATGCTATTCCTAAAATGGGAAAATTAATTGCAGGGGATGAAGAGTCATATCAATATCTCGTTGAAAGCATTCGCCAATTCCCAAACCCTGATGTCTTTGAAGATATGATTAGCGATGCTGGCTTCTCGCGCGTTACCTATCGCAGGCAAACAGGCGGGATTGTTGCTCTTCATTCAGGTTGGAAAATTTAAATCGTGTTCCGCTTTTTTGTTGAAATAATCAGATTGTTTTGGATTTTAGCACGCGAAGGCGTGATTTCAATGCTGCCTGTTCAGGGCGCGCCATGGCCTGTCCGGATTAGTTTGAAGCTGCTAGATAAGTTAAAATCAAAAAAGAAAGAGGCAGGAAGCCAGCTACCAAATGCTTTGCAAAGATTAGGGCCTAGCTACATTAAGATGGGGCAGTTTCTGGCAACGCGGCCTGATATTGTTGGCCTTGATATGGCGCGGGATTTAGCTGTTTTACAAGATCAAATGCCGCCCTTTTCTCAAAAAGAAGCATTAAGGCAAATTGAAATCCATTTAGGTCAGCCATGGCATGAAATTTATGACGAAATTTCAGAGCCTGTGGCTGCTGCCTCTGTTGCGCAAGTTCATAAGGCAAAAGTTAAAGGGGAAGGCCCCTATAATGATGTTGCAATTAAAATATTGCGACCTGATGTAGAGCGCCGTTTTAAAAATGATATTAAGGTGATGCGCCGCATTGCTAAAGTCTTATCTGCCATCATGCCCATGGTGCAGCGTTTGAAACCTGTTGAGACAGTTGATTTGATGCAAAGCTGGATTCGGCATGAGCTTGATTTGCGCCTTGAAGCGGGTGCTCTTTCAGAATTTGCAGATTCAACGGAAAAAGATGGCAATATCCGTGTTCCTGGGCTTGATTGGAGCCGTTCAGCAAAAGGCGTATTAACGCTAGAATGGATAGATGGACATAGAATTGATAATTTAGAAGCGCTCAAAACACATAATATAGAGCCTGCTGAATTAGGTAATATGTTGATCATCTCCTTTTTGCACCATGCCTTGAGAGATGGCTATTTCCATGCGGATATGCATCCTGGTAATTTAATGATTGATGAGGATGGTAAAGTCGTCGTACTTGATTTTGGTATTATGGGACGTATTGGCCGAAAAGAGAGGCGTTTTTTAGCTGAAATTTTATTTGGCTTTATTACGCGTGATTATTTGCGCATTGCGCAAGTTCACTTTGAAGCTGGATATGTACCAGCTACTGAATCTGTTGAGGAATTTGCCCAAGCTTTACGGGCGGTCGGAGAACCTATTCACAATCAAAGAGCGGATCAAATCTCTATGGCACGGCTTTTAACGTTGCTTTTTGAAATTACTGATTTATTCAACATGGTAACGCGTTTGGAATTGCTCTTATTGCAGAAAACGATGGTTGCTGTTGAAGGTATAGCGCGAATGCTAAATCCTGAATTTAATATGTGGCAAGTTTCAGAACCTGTTATTCGACAGTGGTTAACCTACCACCTTGGTCCCCAAGGACGCCTCTTAGATATTAAAGAGAGTGTTCAAATGATTTATAATCGCACTGATAACCTACCGCAAAAAATCAATTTTGCTTTTGAGATGCTTGAACAAGCACAAGAAATGTCACAAAAAGGGGTGAAGATTGATTTAGAAGCATTATCTGCTCTATCAGCTCAAAAATCTTCGAGTAAAAGCACAGACCTTGCCATATGGGCGTTAGCTGCTTCGATCTTTTTTACAGGTGGCGTTTTGTTGGCGCAATGGTTATGGTAGTAAACCAAAGTCATTGATGGAATAAAATTATGATCGAAAATAAGCGTGTTTTACTCATAGTAAGCGGCGGCATTGCCGCTTTTAAAGCGCTTGATGTTATTCGGCTTTTAAAGAAAAAAGGCGTATCAACCCCGGTTATTTTAACGAAAGCTGCGCAAGAATTTGTGACACCGCTCACTTGTTCGGTTTTAAGCGGTGAAAAAGTCTATACGGATTTATTTTCATTAAATGACGAATTGGAAATGGGGCATATTGAGCTTTCTCGCGATGCTGATTTAATTGTTGTTGTCCCTGCAACAGCTGATCTTATGGCTAAAATGGCTCATGGCATTTGTGATGACCTTGCGACAACAACGCTTTTAGCTACTGATAAAGATATTATTTTTGCGCCGGCAATGAATATACGCATGTGGGAACATGCAGCGACCCAGCGCAATTTAATAAGCTTGCTTGCAGATGGACATAAAGCTGTTGGCCCTGTTGAAGGTGAAATGGCTTGTGGCGAATATGGCTATGGTCGTATGTCTGAACCGGAAGATATTGTCGGAGCGATTGAAACTTATTTTCAAAAGGCAAAACCCCTAGCAGGCAAAAAAATATTAATAACGGCAGGGCCAACTCACGAACCAATAGATCCAGTGCGTGTAATTGCTAATCTTTCCTCAGGCAAACAAGGCTATGCGATTGCTCAAGCAGCTTATGATGCAGGAGCGGATGTCACGCTAATCTCAGGGCCTGTTTCACTTAACCCGCCTTTGGGGGTTAAAGTTATCAAAGTGCAAACGGCAGAGCAAATGTTACAGCACACTCAAAACTCTTTGCCAGCGGATATTGCTATTTTTACTGCAGCGGTTGCGGATTGGCGTGTGGAAAATCCAGCTGAGGAAAAAGTGAAAAAAACAGCAGGGAAATTGGGATTTGATCTAAATTTTGTAGAAAACCCAGATATTTTAGCAACAATTGCACAAGATATAACAAGGCGGCCTGAACTTGTTATAGGCTTTGCTGCGGAGACAGAAAAAGTCATTGAAAATGCAATTGCTAAGCGTGCAAAAAAACAATGTGATTGGATTATTGCAAATGATGTTTCTCCTGAAACAGGCATTATGGGGGGCGATAAGAATAAGGTGCATATAATAAAAGCAGCGCAGCAAAATGCTTGGGATGAAATGCCCAAGACGGCTGTTGCTAAAAAATTGATTGATGAGATCATTCACCATTTCAAAATTGAGGCTAGAGATGCTTAAAATTAAAACAAAAATATTGCCCCATGGGGCAGGCCTGCCTTTGCCTCACTATCAAACTGTGCAATCTGCAGGTATGGATTTATACGCCGCCGTTGTAGAAGATCAGCCAATAATTTTACAGCCCCGTGAGCGCATATTGGTGGATACAGGATTTGCTATTGCTTTGCCTTATAATTATGAAGCGCAAATACGCCCCCGATCTGGATTGGCTTTTAAATTTGGTGTTACAGTCCTTAATAGCCCCGGCACAATCGATGCTGACTACCGTGGAGAAATAAAAGTTTTGCTCATTAATCACGGAGCAGATGCATTTACAATCAATCGCGGGGAGCGTATTGCACAAATGATTATCGCGCCTGTTAGTCAAGCAAGCCTCTATGTTGTGGAAGATTTAGATGATACCGCGCGTGGCAGTGGCGGCTATGGCTCAACTGGAATTTAATCTTCATGCTTTCAGAACATGAAATAGAGCGTTATGCTCGCCATCTTATCTTACCAGAAATTGGGGGCGCAGGCCAGCAAGCTTTAAAAAAAGCCCGTATCTTGGTGATCGGTGCGGGGGGGCTAGGGTGCCCAAATCTAACCTATCTTGCAGCGGCTGGCATTGGCCACATCGGTATCATTGATCATGATATCGTCTCTTTATCAAATTTGCAGCGTCAAACGCTTTATTCTATCAGTGATATAGGTAAAAAAAAGGCTGAATGCGCTAAAGAAAATTTGCTCGCTCTTAATCCAGAAAATCACATTGAGAGCTATTGTGAAAAGCTCACTATTGAAAATGCAGCAATAATTATCGCTCAATATGATATTATTTGTGATGGATCAGACAATTTTGAAACCCGCTACTTAGTTGCGCAAACAGCGCAAAGTCTAGAAAAACCGCTTGTGACAGCTGCGGTTAATCGGTTTGATGGATATATCACCCTGTTAAAGCCATTTGAAACAGACGCTAAGGGGCAGCCGTTCGCGCGGTTTGAAGATATCTTCCCGCAAGGAGATCAAGATATGGCGCTTCCAACATGTGCTGAAGTTGGTGTGCTAGGCATTGTAACGGGTCTTTTAGGCACATTACAAGCGTTAGAGGTAATAAGAGAAATTACAAAATTTGGGGATAGCCTTTTAGGTTTTCTGCTTTTAATTGATTTGATGACTTTGCGTTTTGAAAAAATAAAGGTCTAATCAAGCTTGAGCACTAAAAAATCCGCTTTAAAGCTTGCGATATATTTAAAATTCCATAATCTTAGCTTCTGATAAAAATAAAAAGCTAGGGTTCTATGTTTAAAAAGATACTGATTGCAAATCGCGGGGAAATTGCTTGTCGAATTATTAAAACGGCGCGTAAGATGGGGATAAAAACCGTTGCTGTTTATGCTGATGCTGATAAATCTGCATTACATGTAAAAATGGCAGATGAATCGATTTATATTGGAGAATCGCCTGCTTCAAAATCCTATCTTGTGATTGATAAAATTCTTGAAGCGATAGAGAACACTCAAGCGGATGCAGTTCATCCCGGCTATGGATTTTTATCAGAGAATGCAGCATTTGCTAAAACTCTAAAAGATAAAAATATTGCTTTTATTGGCCCTAATGTAACAGCCATTGAAGTGATGGGTGATAAAATTGAATCTAAAAAATTTGCTGATAATGCAAAAGTCAACACAGTCCCCGGTCATATTGGCGTTATTGAAGATATTGATGAAGCGATAAAAATAGCTGAAAATATCGGTTATCCCGTTATGATTAAAGCCTCTGCAGGTGGTGGCGGTAAGGGCATGCGCATCGCTTACACTTCAGATGAAGTCAGCACTGGATATGAATTGGCAAAGTCTGAGGCTAAATCATCCTTTGGAGATGATAGAATTTTTATTGAAAAATTCATTGTTGAACCACGCCATATTGAAATTCAAGTTTTAGGCGATAAGCATGGTAATGTTATTCATTTAAATGAACGGGAATGCTCTATTCAAAGGCGTAATCAAAAGGTGGTAGAGGAAGCCCCTTCATCCTTTTTGACGCCTAAAACACGAGAAGAAATGGGCGCGCAAGCGGTCGCTCTTGCAAAGGCTGTTGATTATGATAGTGCAGGCACTGTTGAATTCATTGTCGATAAAAATCAAAATTTCTATTTCCTTGAAATGAACACAAGATTGCAAGTTGAGCATCCAGTGACAGAGCTCATCACAGGGGTTGATCTTGTTGAACAAATGATATTGTCCGCCTCAGGTGCGCTATTAGGGCTACAGCAAGAAGATATTACAATTAATGGCTGGGCTATTGAAAGCCGTGTTTATGCCGAAGATCCTTTTAGAAATTTCTTACCTTCAATCGGTCGGTTAACAAAATATATACCGCCAAAGCAAAGTATTAATGATGGGAATAAAATAATTCGAATTGATACGGGCGTTGTTGAAGGCTCTGAAATTACAATGTTTTATGATCCGATGATTTCTAAATTATGTACGCATGCACCAACAAGAGAAGCAGCGACGGATTTAATGGCAGAAGCGCTTGGTCGCTATATTGTAAAAGGCATAGGCCATAATATTCCGTTCTTGAGTGCTATTATGGAGCATGAAAGATGGAAGACAGGGGATATCACTACCCAGTTTATCGAGGATGAGTATCCTGACGGTTTCCAAGGCGCTCAACTATCTAATCAAGATATTATTTATTTAGCCATATGCGCGGTTCATATGGATCATGTTGAAAATCAACGTAAGAGAAAAATTTCAGGTCAGATGAATAGCCATGCTATTCCTTTTGAAACGGCGCGTGTTGCCACCGTGAATAATCAAGAAATCAGCTTTAACTTGATGAGCGAAGGGAATGATTATCAAACAATCACTTTAGAAAATGAAAATAAACATCATCATACAATTACAAGCAATTGGTATCCGGGGGCTGCAATTTGGCAAGGTAAAATTGATGGTATTCATATAGTCGCTCAAATCCAGATGACTTCTTTAGGCTATAAAATTCACTATAAAGGCGGCATATTAGACATCTGTGTTTACACGCAAAGAGAAGCTGAGCTTTCTCGTTTAATGCCTGAAAAACTGCAAGCTGATATGTCTCGTTTTATCCTATGTCCTATGCCAGGACTTTTATCTTCGATTTCTGTTAAAGAGGGAGATCATGTTGAAGCAGGGCAAACTGTTTGCATTATTGAGGCAATGAAAATGGAAAATGCTATTATTGCTGAGCAAAATTGTCTTATTAAATCAGTAAGAAAAGTCAAAGGAGATAGTTTGCAATTAGATGAAATTATCATTGAAATAGAGTGTAAATAGTTCTTTTCTTAATTTATTATTTTGAAAATTTTTACATATTGCCCCTTTCTTTATAATGATAAGGTGGTATAGAGTTATAATTATACTTAAATAAGGTGTAAATATTACAGTATTGCATTATTGAAGGGACTAAATAATGCTTGTAGAAATTGGTCTGCCGTTAAGCTTAGCGATTATTATGTTTTCGTTGGGGCTAGGGCTTGAATTAGATGATTTTGCAAAAATTGGAAAATTTCCAAAAGCTTTTTTCATTGGCTTTTCTAATCAGCTTTTAGTTGTGCCGCTTGTTGGGTTTATTATTGCCTCTAGTTTTAATCTTTCCCCTTCTTTATCTGTTGGCATCATGATTCTTGCGCTTTGCCCGGGCGGGGTAACGACAAATGTATTAGCAAAATTAGCGAATGGTAACGTCGCCCTTTCAATTTCATTGACTTCGGTTATTTCTTTGATTTCTACAGTTACAGCGCCAATTATCATTGCGTTATCTCTGGGCTATTTCCAAGGCGCAAATGCCCCTATTGTCAATCTCACAAAATTAGGCTTTTCAATTTTTATCCTGACAATAGTGCCTGTTGTACTTGCAATGCTTGTGACGCGTTTTTTACCAAAGGTTACTCAAAAAATTTCTAAATTCTTTGAAGTGATCACTGTGTTACTATTCGTTATAATTATAGGGTTTATTTTGATTGATAACTGGCAGTTGTTTATAAAGATTTTCCCGGTTTTAGGCCCTGCATTAATCGCTTTAAATGTTGCATTAATTATAATAGGCTTATTAACAAGTAAAATAGGTAATTTGTCCTATCAAGATAGAACGACTGTCGCGATTGAATCAGGCGTGCAAAATGGAACAATGGGCATTACAATAGCTGCTTTACTTTTAAGCACTTCAGCTGATGGATTTAATAACTATGCAATGCCTTCTGCAATTTATGGCATTACAATGTATCTCATAACAGTACCGTTCATTATTTGGAGACGTGTCGCTGAGCCAAGCTAATTTCATTCGAAGTTAACTAAGCATTTAGTAAATTTACGCGCTCTAGCTTTAGGCTCAGGACCTATTAATTTTGTTCAATTCTGTTTGAATTAAAAGTATTAAGTGGATGAAAATAAAGTAAAAGAATAGTTTTGCTATTGTTGAAACTTTATTTTTGACAAATGATGCTTTTAACTCAAACCCACTTTTAAATTTAATGGGCGCCATATATTTACACCATGAATGCGTCAAAAAAGCTTGAAATTACCAGTAGTTCCAGCGCTTTCTTTTCTGTTCATAGTGTAAATCTATCGGCGCAGAATGGACTAAATTAATAGGTCCTGAGCCTAGAGCCTAACTTATCAAATTACTACGCAAATATCTTATCTGTTGCATCTGAAAATAATGCAAAGATGGTAAGGAGAATGTAGAGTTTTATAGGTAAAGAGAGCCATTCAATTCAATATTGTTTTAATAAGACTTATAAGCATAAAAAAGGCGGGATATTTCATGATACCCCGCCTTTAATCTATAACTTATTTTAGATAATGCTTATTAATAAACACGCGCTTGTGGTTCAATATAAGAGATATCATTAGAAAGTGTGTTTGTGTGAACAGGACGCTCAGTTAGGATGACTTTACGTTTGGCAATATCAGTATAAGCAACCGTATGCTTCATCCATTTTGCATCGTCACGCTCCGGGAAATCATCACGGGCATGCGCGCCACGGCTCTCTTCACGATTAAGCGCACCTTCAACTGTAACAGCTGCTTGGCAAATAAGATTATCATACTCAAGCGTTTCAACTAGATCTGTATTCCAGATTAAAGATGTATCTTTAACACTGATATCACTATCCCCGTCCCATACTTCTTGCACAAGTTTTTTACCTTCAGACAGGATATCACCATCACGGAATACAGCCACATTAGACTGCATAGAGCGCTGCATTTTATCGCGTAGTTCTGATGTTGGCGTATCACCATTTGCATAACGATAACGGTCTAAACGTTCAACAGCGAATTGACCTGCATCTGATTTGAAGTCAGCATGTTTTGTATTTGGCTCAAGTGTTGCAGCAGCGCGTAAGCCTGCGGCGCGGCCAAAGACAACAAGATCAATTAAAGAGTTAGAGCCAAGACGGTTTGCACCATGCACAGAAGCGCAAGCTGCTTCACCAACTGCCATGAGACCTGGTACAACAGCGTCAGGGTCTTTTGCAGTAGGGTTCACCACTTCGCCATGGTAATTTGTTGGAATGCCGCCCATATTATAATGGACTGTTGGCAACACAGGGATAGGTCCTTTGGTAACATCAACACCAGCAAAAACTTTTGCATGCTCTGAAATGCCGGGCAAACGCTCAGCAAGCACATCGGGGTCAAGATGTTCAAGGTGAAGATGAATATGGTCGCCATTTTTACCAATGCCGCGACCTTCTTTAATTTCAACGGTCATAGAGCGCGATACAACGTCACGTGATGCGAGATCTTTGGCAGAAGGGGCATAACGCTCCATGAAGCGCTCACCTTCGCTATTTGTTAAATAGCCGCCTTCACCACGTGCGCCTTCTGTAATCAATACACCTGCGCCATAAATACCTGTTGGATGGAATTGAACAAACTCCATATCTTGCAAAGGTAAACCTGCACGAAGAACCATAGCGTTACCATCACCCGTACATGTATGAGCCGATGTACAAGAGAAATAAGCGCGGCCATAGCCACCCGTTGCTAAAATTGTTTTATGAGCTTTGAAACGGTGCAGCGTGCCATCATCAAGATTAAGAGCAACGATACCGCGGCAAGCGCCGTCTTCCATGATAAGATCAATAGCAAAATATTCGATAAAGAATTCGGTGGAATTGCGTAAAGACTGACCATATAGCGTGTGTAAGATAGCGTGACCTGTACGATCAGCTGCAGCACATGTACGTTGCGCAGCGCCGCCTTTACCAAAGTCTTTTGTCATGCCGCCAAAAGGACGTTGGTAGATTTTACCCTCTTCAGTACGAGAGAAAGGCACGCCCCAATGCTCTAATTCATACACAGCTTTTGGAGCTTCACGGCAAAGATATTCAATTGCATCTTGATCACCAAGCCAATCAGATCCTTTTACAGTGTCGTACATATGCCAGCGCCAATCATCTTCACCCATATTGCCCAAAGAAGCGGCGATGCCCCCTTGTGCAGCAACTGTGTGAGAGCGGGTTGGAAAGACTTTTGATACGCAAGCTGTTTTTAAACCGGCTTGGCTTGCACCAAGGGCAGCACGCATGCCAGCGCCACCTGCACCAACAACAACAACATCAAATTCATGATCGGTGAATTCATAAGCACGACCATTAATATTGACTTTATCAGTTTGTGTAGTATTTTGTGATTGTGCCATATCATTACATCCCGAAATTGATCTTTGCTAATGCATATAGGGCGCTAAAGCCAACAAGCACGCAAAAAAATGTATTTAACGCTAAAAAAATGACTTTTTGAAAATCTGAATTGACATAATCTTCAATAACCACTTGCATGCCAAGGCGCATGTGGACACATGTATTAATGACAAAAAGGGCTAGTATGATAGCAACAAGCGGATGTTGCAGAAATGCGATCACTTCATTATAAGGCTTGCCCCAGACAATGAAACCTATAATCAAAACGCCAATCACTAGCGGTAAATTCGCCAATGCTGACATGCGTTGTTCCCAAAAATGATCTGTCCCCGCTTTTGCAGAACCAAGACCTCTCACTTTTCCTAATGGCGTTTTATAGCTCATCATTTTTTCCTTATAAGGTATTTTTATGCGTTGATTGGATTTTCACCAAATTGATTTTCCTCTTCAGATGAAGGGCGCGTATACCAATATAATAGTATAATCCATCCAATAATTGGAATGATTGCGATTAATTGCCACCATCCACTTTTCCCTATGTCATGTAGCCGTCTAGAGGCAAGGGCCAAAGAAGGAATTATTAAAGCTAGATTTAGAGCTATTGTTAATATGCTACCGGTTTTAGCAAGGCCTTCTATAAAACCAACTATAAAACCTATGACTAAAGTAAACAAAATAAACCACCAATATTCACTACGGCGCGCGCGTCCTGAAAAGGTGAAATATTTTTCAAAACAAGTTTTAACTGCTGTTACAAAATCCATAATTAATATCCTTATGATAAAATAAATCCAGCGATCCATAGAAGAGCTGTTAAGCTCGCGGAGCCAATTATCGTTGCCCATGCAATTTTATAGCGGTGCTGCTCTGTCAGACCCTTGCCTAAATCCCAAATAAAATGACGAATGCCACCAAGTGCATGGTGAATTAGCGCCCATGTGAAAGCAATCATCACAATATAACCAATAAATGACTTTAAAATTGATTCTACAAAATCAAAAGACATAGCGCCCATAGATGCTGAAATCAGCCACCATGCTAAGATAGCCATGCCAAAGTAAAGGCCAACGCCTGTGATACGGTGAACAATAGACATCACCATTGTAATTGTTGGCTTATAAATTGCTAAATGGGGCGACAATGGGCGAACGCGCTTTGATGATGAATTTGCCATTTCAGATGCCTTATTTTAAAGGTTAAATTTTAACTGCACTTTATAGCAAACAATGTAAAGGCTTCAATAACAACATAGCTTTCATGGCAATTATAAATAAAAAGTGAGACAATTCATCTCATAATTTAGCTTGTTTTTATCTATTAAATATCAAAATTGCTGATCTATATCATTCTAGATAAAATAAATATCACTTTTTAAGAATGATTCTTGTGCAATAAGAATCAAAAAAGGCCA
>WTKA01000112.1:15294-34825 GCA_011524605.1 Hyphomicrobiales bacterium
AATAAATATCACTTTTTAAGAATGATTCTTGTGCAATAAGAATCAAAAAAGGCCACCTTTAAAGGCAGCCTTTTTAAAATAATGATAAAAGACGGGTTTATTAGTCGTCTTTGTTTTGTGCCAGCGCAGCACCAAGAATATCGCCAAGTGAAGCGCCTGAATCTGTTGACCCATATTGCTCCATTGCTTCTTTTTCTTCTGCAATTTCCATTGCTTTAATAGAAACAGAAATGCGGCGGCTCTTCTTGTCGAACTGAGTGATGCGACCGTCAACTTTTTGACCAGCACTGAAACGATCAGGGCGTTGGTCATTGCGGTCACGAGAAAGATCAGCACGGCGGATGAATGTAGTAAGATCACTATCAGCAATCTTAACTTCAAGGCCATTTTCCTGAACTTCGATGACTTCACATGTTACAACTTGACCTTTTCTCATATCAGAAGATGCTTCTTCGAATGGATCAGAACCAAGCTGCTTGATGCCAAGGCTGATGCGTTCTTTTTCAGTATCCACTTCTAAGACAACAGCTTTGATTGTCATGCCGCGCTCAAAGTCTTCCATTGCTTCTTCGCCAGAACGATCCCAATCAATGTCAGAAAGGTGAACCATGCCATCAACATCACCTTCAAGGCCAACAAATAGACCAAATTCAGTTTTGTTTTTGACTTTACCTTCAACAACATCACCTTTTTGGAACTGGTTAGCGAAGGCATCCCAAGGATTGTCCATACACTGCTTAAGACCAAGAGAGATGCGGCGCTTAGAAGGATCAACTTCAAGAACCATAACTTCAACTTGCTGGCTTGTTGAAACAATTTTGCCAGGGTCAACATTTTTCTTCGTCCAGCTCATTTCAGAAACGTGGATTAAGCCTTCAATGCCATCTTCAAGCTCAACAAATGCACCATAATCAGTGATATTTGTAATGCGGCCTTCAAATTTCGCACCGAGAGGATATTTCGTATCAATTGCTTCCCATGGATCAGAAGCAAGCTGCTTCATGCCTAGGCTGATACGCTGAGATTCATGATTGATCTTAACAATTTGAACTTGAACCGTTTGACCAATTTGAAGAATTTCAGATGGGTGGTTCACACGGCGCCATGCCATGTCTGTCACGTGAAGAAGACCATCAATGCCGCCAAGATCTACGAATGCACCATAATCAGTGATGTTTTTAACAACACCATCGATAACTTGGCCTTCAGTAAGATTTTGAACAAGCTCACTACGTTGCTCTGTGCGTGATTCTTCAAGAACAGCACGGCGAGATACAACAATATTACCACGGCGGCGATCCATTTTGAGGATTTGGAATGGCTGTGGAACACCGATAAGCGGTGCAGCATCACGGATTGGGCGGATGTCAACTTGGCTGCGCGGCAAGAATGCAACAGCGCCATCAAGATCAACAGTGAAACCACCTTTAACTTGATTGAAAATGCTACCTTCAACTTTTTCATTTGCTTCAAATAGCTTTTCAAGACGTAACCAGCTTTCTTCGCGACGTGCTTTATCGCGAGATAACACAGCATCACCAAGAGCATTTTCGATACGCTCAATATAAACTTCAATACTATCACCGATTTCAAGGCCATGCTCTTTACCGTGCATAGCAAATTCTTTCATCGGGATACGACCTTCGGTCTTTAGCCCTGCGTCAACAACAACAAGGTCTTTTTCGAAACCAACAACAACGCCGGTTACAACTCTGCCTTCCATTACTGGCTTTTCAGCAAAGCTTTCTTCAAATAAAGCTGCAAACTCTTGTTCAGCTTGGGTTTGAAAATCAGTCGATATCACAACAATAAGTGTCCCTTCAACACATGTCCTAATCCCACATTGATGGTTTAATCAATCATCAAAAATCAAAAGCGTCAGGATCAGGTGAAAAGCGGCGAACCGCACAATGCATTCACGCGATTGATTTTATGTTCTATATTCATTTATGAGCTTTTTAAAAAACATAAAAACCGAATGGCAAAAACCATCGGCTATCTAAGTGCATAAGGCATATAGATGTTTTGAATTTAGGCTTTATACAAAGTCAAAATCAGTTTATGTTTCATTTATGATAGACATCACAGCTGAATACGCCTCTTCTATACATAAATTTGTCGTATCAATCAAGTGGGCATCTTCAGCTTGTTTTGCGGGCGCAGTTTTTCGGTTTTGATCGCGTGCGTCCCGCTCTTTAATATCTTTTAAAACATCATCAAAACTGATTGCTTCATTTGACTTTACAAGATCTTTATGTCGGCGCTCAGCGCGCACTTCAGGGGAGGCAGTAATGTAAAATTTATAATTAGCTTGCGGGGCGATTACTGTACCAATATCACGACCATCAAGGATAGCACCTTTTGCTTGATTGGCAAAATTACGCTGTGCTTTTACCAAAGCTTCGCGGACTTGAGGGATCGAGGCAATTTTTGATGCCATTTGCGCAACTTCACTTGAGCGTAGTTCCGTGTGATCAATGGCTTCAAGTTCAATTTTTTCGGCAATTTTTTCAAGATCATATAGGGCATCTGATTGGATATTTTGTTGTAAAGCTTGATAGCCAACCGCTCGGTATAAAAGGCCTGTATCAAGATATGGGAGGCCAAATTCACTCGCTAATTTCTTACTTAAAGTGCCTTTACCAGAAGCTGCAGGCCCATCCAATGCAATAATCATATATTTTTCTCTTTATTTTATACAAGCTTTTTTCACAGGCTTAGGCTCTGAGCCTAGGAAAAGCAAAAATAAAATTAGCCTCTGCGACGGCGACGCCCACCGCGTCCGCCCTCAGCTTGTGCGCCTGCAGGCTTATTAAATTTAATCCAGTTACCCCCTGCAGGATCATGATTAAGCAAGAAGTCCGCAGCTTTAATCGCTTCAATCTCTTTAGATGGTGTTGCGGCACGTGAGCCTAAGCCAATTAATGGTGCTAAGGCTTCTGGCGAAATGCCTTCTGGAATTGTAATGCCTAGAGCTTCAAGTTCCGCAATGCGCGCAGCCATTTTCGCATCAGATACGCCTAATTTTACAGGGTTCATGATAGCTGATGTCATGCCTGCTGTTGCTGCCATAGGAAGGAAGGCATTGTTGATGCCATGGCGATTTGGCAGGCCAAAGGATACGTTAGATGCACCGCATGTTGTATTGACTTTTAGCTCATCTCGTAATCGGCGCACGAGTGAGAAAACTTGAATGCCTGCTGTTGCCATTGCGCCAATGGGCATTAGTAGCGGGTCAACAATAATATCATGCGAGGGAATGCCATAATCCGCCGCACGCTCAACAATTTTTTTAGCAACTTCAAAACGCACATCTGGATCTTCGGAAATGCCAGTATCATCATTCGAAATGGCTACAACAGGCACATCATATTTTTTTACAAGGGGTAAAATTGCTTCAAGGCGATCTTCTTCCCCAGTTACAGAGTTAAGCAACGGGCGGCCTTTGCATACTTCTAGCCCCGCCTCTAAAGCGCCAGGAACAGATGAATCAATGCATAAAGGGACATCAACCAGATCTTGCACAAGCTCAATCATTTCCCGCATTAAGGGGGGCTCTGTTTCATTTGGATTTGGATTAGAATTATAAACCACGCCAGCATTCACATCTAAAATATGGGCGCCACAAGCGACTTGCTCTAACGCATCTTTTTTTACAGTTTCAAAATTGCCAGCTTCTAATTCTGCAGCGAGCTTTTTACGGCCTGTTGGGTTGATCCGTTCACCAATAACACAGAATGGTTCATCAAATCCCATCGCAACTTCTTTTGTTGCTGACGCTATGATTGTTCTTGCCATGATGAAAACACCCCTGTTGTTACCCTATTTTTAAAAATAAAAGCATTACTGCGCTTTAAATTAAAAACAAATTATATTAATGCTGCAAAATGAAATAATCTATTGAAGCTTTATTTGCAAGAAAATAATAATATTAAGATATAAAAATATCTTTATGTCTTATTGTCAAATTTTACTAAATAGGGTATAAAGACAATACACATTGCTAAAGGTTTAAATAATATGTCTAATGTCAGCTTTGAATTTTTCCCGCCTAGAACGGAAAAGGCAGCAAGCAATCTTGCTAAAAATATTGAGATTTTAAATGCATATGCCCCTGAGTTGATGACGGTAACTTTCGGAGCAGGTGGTTCTTCTAAAGATAATACAGCAAATATTGTTGAAGAGATTGCGTCAAAATATGACACGCCTGTTGCAAGTCATTTAACATATTGTGGCTTATCAAAGGAAGATATTGCACATTATGCTAATGATATCCATGATAAGGGTATAAGGCATATTATTGCTTTGCGCGGTGATGATTGGAACAGCGATGGTCAAAAACCTGCATTTAATGATACGGCTGAATTCATAACTTGGCTCAAACAAGAATATGATTTCAAGATCGGTGTTGGCTGTTATCCTGAAACCCATCCTTATGCAACTTCGCCAGAGCAAGATTTGCTCTCTTTAAAATCAAAGCAAGATGCAGGTGCTGATTTTGCTATTAGCCAATATTTCTTTGAAAATGATATTTACTACGACTTTTGCGAGCGAGCGCACAAAGTTGGGATTAATTTTCCAATCATTCCAGGGATCTTGCCCATTCATAATCTTGAGCAAGTCGCAAAATTTTCTGCAAAATGTGGCGCAACTGTCCCTCAATTTATCTTCGATAGTTTTGAAAAGGGAAGAGCTGAAGGCATTGAAGACTTAGATATTGCAAGAGATCTTGTCACAAAGCAAGCTAAGGATCTTGCAGCTCATGGGATTTCAGATTTACATATTTACACCATGAATAAAGCGGTGTTAAGTACGGATATTATTGACGTATTTAAACGTTCTCGTGATGGCGCTAAAACAGCCACCTTTGCCGCAGAATAATTCACTATAAGCTGCCTCTCAATTTTAGCCAATTTGCAGTTTTTTCAATCCCACCGAATGGAAAAACATGGATTTGGCTAATATTGCTCTCTTGGTTTTTTTCTAAATAGCTTTCTAATTTTTCTACAAGGTTATCTGGATTATAGCCCGTTGCTAGATTTGCGACGGCTCCCCCTCTTTTTTTCAAAAAGGCAAGGGAGTTACCAACGCCACATAGGGCTGCAAAACGGATTAAAGTTGCTAATTTTGCAGGTCCAGCAACGCCTAAATGAATGGGTAAATCAATATTTTCAGCTTTAACGGCCTTAGACCAAGCAATAAAGCTTTCCATATCAAAACCAAATTGCGTAACAATGTAAAAATCCATATCAGAATTTTGAGCATATTCTTGTTTTTGCTTTAAGCTATCAAAAGCTTGCTCTTGTGAGAAATTTGGACTGCCTTCTGGATGACCAGCAATGGCTATTTTTTCAAAATTCAAGCGATCAAAAATTTCTGTTCTAAGAAGAGAGAGGCTATCTGTATATGGCCCTAAGGGTTTATTAATATCACCTGCTATTATGAGCGCATTTTTGACATTGGCTTCTTTAGTAAGTCTTTCTACACGGTCTGATAATATATCAAAATTTGAAAAGCGCCGTGCCGCAAGATGGGGAATAGGGCGATAGCCATAATCGGTTAATATTCTTGCGGCTTTTACAATATCCTGCGTACTATCCGTTCCTATATCAGCGATATAGATATCCGTCCCTTGTGGCAACAAGCCATCAAGCTGCTTTTTTTCAAATACATGCTTGGGAGAAACTTCAAGTGAAGCATTTATTTTTTTCATGTAAAAAGCCTTTATATATAGCTCAAACGGGATTATGCTTTTTCAAAGCCCTCTGCTTCAATTAATTGCTTTAACCGTTGCATGTCATAGGTTTCATCAATCATTTTCATTGCTTTTTCTGCTTCTACTTCAATATCATCACTCACATCAACAGGATCACTTTTACGCCATTCAGCCAGATAAGCATCGTCGTCTTTTGCTCCAACACGCATGGCACACATATCAATTGCTTTTTCAAATCTCTCTGGCAATATACGTTTTGCGATATTTCTTCTGCCTGCTTTTACAGTGATTTGCGCTGGGATATCACGCCATGACGTGATGATAAGCTTTGCCATTTATCATTCCTATTCAACTATAGTGGGTTATATTTATTTCTATCCGTATTATATGGCTGCTATGTCTTGATTGCTATCACCATAGCTTTGTTATTTTCTATTTAGAGCAAAGCGCTAAATTGTAAAAGAATTTTTCAATTTTGATAATTAAATTGCTAATTAAGTTTAGATTTGTCATATATTTTATAATTACGAATGAATAATGGTGTCTTAGCTTCGAATGCAAAGTCAAAATATACATAATGATGAAGCTGCCGCAAGTTGGGCGCCTGTCGCTGTTGTGGTGGGAACATTAACACAAGCATTTGGCGTTGCTATGATATTGCCAGCCATTGTGGAATATATTTCCGGTGGTAAAGATGTGCCGGGTTTTTTGCTTTCTTCTCTATTCACCATTTTTGCTGGCATATTAATTTATAGACTAACGCCATCAAAAGCATTGAAATTCACCTTGAGGCAAGCTTTTTTAGCAACGACTTGTAGCTGGGTCACAATCACTTTTTTTGGTGCATTGCCCTTCCTTTTCACCTCTGTTGATCTAACATTGACCGATGCTTTATTTGAATCTATGTCAGCAATCACAACAACAGGATCAACGGTGATAACAGGGCTTGATTTCCAGTCTTATGGGGTTTTGTTTTGGCGCAGCCTTTTGCAATGGTTAGGGGGCTTAGGCATTATTGTCATTTCGGTTGCCGCATTTCCTACTTTGCAGCTTGGTGGGCTTCAGCTTTTTAAAGCAGAGTCTTTTTCTGCTCCAGATCAGATATTACCAAGGGCATCCAAAATTTCTGGGCAAATTATTCTCATCTATGTTTGTGCTACATTTATTTGTTTATCTATGTATATGCTGTTCGAGATGCCTAGCTTTGACGCAATTAACCATGGTATGACAACAGTTGCAACGGGCGGTATGTCGACAAGGGATGCTTCTATTGGCGCTTTTGGAAATTTAAGAATTGAGATTGTTGCAACTTTTTTCATGATTTTTGGCTCTATCCCATTTCCTCTTTACGTCCAGTTTTTTTCAGGGCGGATTAAACCCATTTACTATGATAGCCAGGTGCGATTTTTTCTTAAGATTTTAGCTGTGTTTATTTTAATGATGTGGGCTTATCAAGAGTTTATGCAGGTTGATATAGGCTTTCATGCCTTTGTTAAATCTGCTTTCAATGTGACCTCTATTATGACTGGAACAGGCTATGCTTCTACTGATTATACTTTATGGGGGCCATTTTCAGTTTCAATTTTCTTTGTGATTATGTTTATAGGCGGCTGTGCTAGCTCCACATCCTGCGGTGTTAAAATTTTCCGTGTTCAAGTGATTTATGAAGTGATTAGACGGCATATTCATCAAGTTGTTTATCCTAATGCTGTCTTTACAATGCGTTATAATGGCCGTCTTCTGCCTGAACAAGTCGCTGCATCTGTCATTAGCTTTTTCATTGTGTATTTTTTCAGCTTTTTATTCATCAGTATCGCGCTTAGCTTCACAGGGCTTGACACATTAACTGCTTTCTCTGCCGCTGGTTCTGCCATATCAAATGTTGGGCCTGGATTAGGGGCTGTTATCGGACCTGCAGGGACATATGCAAGCTTAAGTGATCCATCAAAATGGATATTAACATTTGCTATGTTGCTTGGTCGTTTAGAGTTGTTTGCAATATTAATCTTTTTCTTACCGCAATTTTGGCAAGATTAATTGCTTTGAATAATGATATTGCCATATTGAAGATGTGGAAAATATAGTCAAACATGTGTTTAAAATACTCGTATTTTGAATGGAAAAGGGTTGTTGAAATTGCGAATTTTCATCTTAACAGCAATTGCAATGATTTGTTTTGCTGTTAATTCGATCTTAAATCGCTTAGCGCTTATTGATGGCGTTATTGGTTCAGGTGAATTTGCTGCCATTCGAATAGCGACAGGTGCGATTATTTTGTTTCTGCTTGTTTTTATGCGTGATCGTTCAATACCTATTCCTGCTAGGCCTAACTTTGTAGCAATTATCAGTTTATCTGCATATATGCTTGGCTTTTCTTATGCATACACCATAATGGACGCGGGCATTGGTGCGCTTATTCTTTTTGGCGGGGTGCAAATGACCATGTTTTTGATGGCGTTGTTTTACAAAAATTCCGTTCAATGGCAGCAATGGGTAGGTATGATTATTGCCTTAATTGGCATGATTATTTTGACATATCCAACGGATACTATCTCCATATCTATAAAGGCAATATTGTTAATGCTTTTTGCCGCTATCGGTTGGGGCGTTTACTCGGTAAGAGGTAAAGCTGTAATAGACCCTACAAAAACTACGGCTTGGAATTTTATCTATGGTGCTATGCTAGTCATTATAATCGTTATATTGACTTCAGAAAGAGGGTTTATAACTAACCAAGGGATTATTTTGGCTATGATTTCTGGCGGCCTGACATCAGGGTTAGGATATGCTTTATGGTATTATATCATGCCAGAACTTGGTATTATCAAAGCTGCATTAGCACAACTATGCGTGCCTGTTATTGCAATCATATTAGGAGCTCTATTCTTAAATGAAGAAATAAGCTTAGTTGTGATTATTTCAGGCTTGTTTATTTTTGTTGGAATTGGGATAGGAATATTATCAAAAACAAGTAATAAAGGTCATTAGATAAAAAAAACGAGCCGCAAGCGGCTCGAAAGAGTTAACAGGGAGGCGTCAACAAGTGACCTTGTCACTTGATCCAGTAAGCCTGGATGCTTTCATTTTTAACTCTTAAAGCTTAACAGATGTTTAACGGAATGGAAAAAAATTGTTCTATTTTATTAAGTAAATGTCATTTTTTATCAGTGTTATCCCCAATAAATTCATTTTACTGCTTCGAAAAATCCATATTTATAGCAAATTTTATGAAGTAAAGTATTGGTGAAGCGTCAAAAAGCTATTGCTTTAGCTGAATCATGCGTTTAGAAATGCTCATAATTAAGTGAGTCTTACGTAATTTACATTCAATAATTCGATATTAATAAATGTGGAAGGTAGATAGATTATAGGGTTAATCTAATTAGGTTTCATATTTTTAAGGGTTAGAAGGAATAAGCTAGTGACTAAGTGGGTATATACATTTGGAAATGGAACCGCTGAAGGCACAGCGGCTATGAAAAATTTGCTAGGCGGCAAGGGAGCAAATCTAGCTGAAATGTCTAGTCTTGGCTTGCCCGTTCCGCCAGGGTTCACACTTTCTACCGAGGTTTGCAATGCTTATTATGATAGTGGCAAAAGCTATCCTGATGATCTAAAGGGGCAGGTAGATGATGCGGTTGCTTATGTTGAGACTGTAACAAATAAAAAATTTGGTGATCCCCAAGACCCTCTTTTGGTTTCGGTGCGCTCTGGTGCGAGAGCCTCCATGCCTGGCATGATGGATACGGTTCTAAACCTTGGTCTTAATGATGAAACGGTTGAAGGGCTAGCGAAAGCAACGAATAATCCTCGTTTCGCTTATGATAGCTATCGCCGTTTTATAGCAATGTATAGTGATGTTGTTCTTGGCTTAGATCACCATGATTTTGAATCAATTATAGATGATCACAAAGATAAATTAGATCTTTACGAAGACACAGAATTAACCGCCGACCATTGGAAAGTAATTGTTGAAGAGTTTAAGGCATTTGTTGTCGATAATTTAGATGAGCCTTTCCCGCAAGATGTTAAAGACCAGTTATGGGGCGCTGCTGGCGCTGTGTTTTCTTCTTGGATGAATGCAAGAGCAATTACTTACAGGGCTTTGCATGATATTCCTGCTAGTTGGGGAACAGCGGTTAATATTCAAGCCATGGTTTTTGGGAATTTAGGAGAAGATTCAGCGACAGGGGTTGCATTTACTAGAAATCCCTCGACAGGCGAAAATAGCTTCTATGGCGAATTTTTAATCAATGCTCAAGGGGAAGATGTTGTTGCGGGTATTCGTACCCCTCAAAATATTACTGAAGCGGCGCGTATTGAAGCAGGTTCTGACAAGCCATCGCTTGAGAATGCGATGCCTGAAGCCTATGCAGAATTGCAGAAAATCTATTTAATTTTAGAAAAACACTATAAAGATATGCAAGATATTGAGTTCACGATAGAACGCAATAAGCTTTGGATGTTGCAAACAAGAAATGGAAAGCGCACAACAAAAGCAGCTTTGAAAATTGCTGTAGACATGGTTGCAGAAGATCTTATCACCAAGCAAGAAGCAGTGATGCGCATTGATCCTGCAGCGCTTGATCAACTCTTACACCCCACACTTGACCCCAATGCGCCGCGTCAAATTATTGGCAGTGGTCTTCCTGCCTCTCCTGGCGCTGCTTGTGGTGAAATAGCGCTTACATCAGAAGAAGCTGAGCGTATTTCTCAAGCGGGCCGTACCGCTATTCTTGTTCGGGTAGAAACCAGCCCCGAAGATATCAATGGCATGATTGCTGCAGCAGGTATTTTAACGGCCCGTGGCGGGATGACATCCCATGCTGCTGTTGTTGCTCGTGGCATGGGGCGTCCATGTGTTTCTGGTGCAGGTGCCTTGAAAATTGATATGGTCGGCCAAACTATCAATGCGAATGGATTATCTTTAAAAGTTGGTGATATTATCACAATTGATGGTTCTACTGGCGAAATTATTAAAGGTGAAGTCGCTACGATACAGCCAGAATTATCAGGTGATTTTGCCCAAATTATGGAATGGGCAGATGAGGCGCGCCATATGCGCATCCGCACAAATGCAGACACGCCTAGAGATGCAAAAACAGCGCGTGAATTCGGAGCAGAAGGGATTGGCCTTTGCCGAACAGAGCATATGTTTTTTGATGAAGAGCGCATCACCGTGATGCGAGAAATGATTATTGCTCAAAATGGTGATGACCGCCGTAAAGCATTAGCCAAATTATTGCCGATGCAAAAATCTGATTTTGCGGCTTTATTTGAAATTATGTCAGGCTTGCCCGTTACAATTCGTTTGCTTGATCCTCCTTTACATGAATTTTTGCCCCATGGGGAAAATGAAATGGTGGAAGTGGCAAAGGCAATGGATGTTAACGTTTCAACATTACGTGAGCGTGTCATTGCTTTGACAGAAGCAAATCCCATGTTAGGGCATAGGGGCTGTCGTTTGGCAATATCTTACCCTGAAATTCCAGCGATGCAGACACGCGCAATCATTGAAGCGGCCATAGAAGCGGCAGAAAAAACTGGTGAAAAAGTAATACCAGAAATTATGGTGCCGCTTGTCTCTTCTAAGGCTGAGCTTGATGCTGTTAAAGCGCATATTAATGCGGCAGCGAAAGATGTTATGGAAAAAGCAGGCATTTTAATTGACTATACTGTTGGGACAATGATTGAATTGCCAAGAGCAGCTTTGCGTGCCGCTGATATTGCACAATCTGCAGACTTCTTCTCTTTTGGGACAAATGACTTAACTCAAACTACATTTGGTATATCGCGTGATGATTCGGCTGGTTTTTTAGAAAATTACCAAAAATTAGGCGTATTAGAACATGATCCATTCCAAACAATAGATGTGGATGGCGTTGGAGAACTTGTTGAAATTGCTGTACAAAGAGGCAAAGGTGTGAAACCTGATATCAAGCTTGGTATTTGTGGTGAGCATGGGGGAGACCCGAAATCAGTTGATTTTTGCCACAAAACAGGGCTTGATTATGTTTCATGCTCTCCATTTCGTGTACCAATTGCTCGATTAGCGGCAGCACAGGCAAGTATTCATCAAAAATGATAGCTTGTTTTTGAGTAGTCTATTATGAGGTCCTAATGGCATCTGTTATCGATAGTTATCTGCCTGCAGATGCAACACTCTTATTTATGCTATTAGCAGCTTTATTTGGGCTATTGCTATGGGGCAAGCTTAGATATGACCTTGTTGCTTTCTGTGCTTTGCTTCTTGCTCTTGTTCTAGGATTGGTTCCAAAAGAAGAGGCTTTTAATGGCTTTGGCCATCCTGCTGTTATTATCATTGCTCTTGTTTTGATCGTATCGCGTGGTCTTATCAATTCAGGTGCTATCGGCTATATTACTAATTTTCTAGTGAATCCCTCGCGCAGTTTATCCACGCATATCGGGATTATGGCTGGATTAGCAGCAAGCTTATCAGCGCTGATGAATAATGTCGGAGCATTAGCATTACTTATGCCCGTTGATATTCAAGCGTCTAAAAAAGCAGTTAGATCCATTTCTTTGACATTGATGCCGCTTTCCTTTGCAACCATCTTAGGGGGGTTAGTCACATTAATTGGTACCCCACCCAACATTATTATATCATCCTATCGCGAAACGGCTCTTGGCGCGCCTTATGCAATGTTTGATTTTGCATGGGTAGGTTTAGGGGTTGCAGTTGTAGGGGTATTATTTGTTGCTATTTTTGGCTGGCGCTTAATTCCGCAAAGAGAAAATAAATCAGCGGAAAAGTTAAGCGAAGCGTTTGAAAAATATATGGTAGAAGTTGCCGTTCCAGCAGGAGCTGCTTGCATTGGAAAGCGCGTTCGTGATTTAATTGACGGTGCTGAACGCGATGATATCATTGTTCATGGTCTTATTCGTGATGGAAAGCGCTTGCCGGGCGGCGCTCGCATTGAAGTGATCGAAGAAAATGATCAACTTGTTATTCAAGGCAGTGCTGAAGATGTAAATAGTTATGTTGCGCGCCATAAGCTGAATTATTCACACCAGCCGTCAAAGCAAAAACTTGTCACAGATGGCATGGTTTTAACAGAAGTTGTTGTAACTGAGAATTCAAAAATTATTGGGCGCACTTCAAGGGAAATGAAGCTACAATATCGCTTTGGTGTGCAGTTGTTAGGCCTGTCCCGCCCAAGTGAATCTTTTAGAACACAGATCCGAAAAACAGCCTTTAAACCAGGGGACGTTTTATTGCTTTTAGGCAATAGCGATGAAATTAATGACGTCATCAATTGGATGGAGTGTTTGCCACTGGCGGCTCGTGGCCTTGAGCTTATCAAATATTCAAAAGCAGGCTATGCTGCTGGTATTTTTGCCCTAGCTGTGCTTGCTGCTTCTTTAAACTTAATCTATCTTCCTGTTGCATTAGGTATTGTTTGTGCCTGCTATGTATTTTTAGATATTGTCCCAATCCGATCTATGTATGAAAATATTGAATGGCCTGTCATTGTCTTGTTAGGTTCTTTAATTCCCATTGCAACTGCGTTGGAAACGAGCGGAGGCACAGCGATCATATCCGATGGTTTGCTGTCTTTAGCAAATAATTTTGGCTTAGGCCCTGCGGTTGTTCTTACCTTGCTTTTAATTGTCACTATGACATTGTCAGATCTGTTAAATAATACAGCAACAACGGTTATAGCAGCGCCGATTGCGCTTGATATTGCCCAAAAAATGAATGTCAACCCAGATGGTTTTTTAATGGCTGTTGCTATTGGGGCAAGCTGTGCCTTTTTAACGCCGATAGGGCATAAAAATAACACGTTGATCATGGGGCCAGGTAATTATAAATTTGGGGATTACTGGCGCTTGGGTCTGCCGCTTGAAATTTTAATCGTTGCGGTCGCAGTACCGCTCATTCTTATCTTCTGGCCTTTATAATTTTTTAGAAAGTAAATAAATGTCAAAAACAATTATTGCACCTTCAATTTTAGCATCTGATTTTTCAAAATTAGGTGAGGAAATAGAAGCAGTGGACCGTGCGGGCGCGGATTGGATCCATCTTGATGTAATGGATGGTCATTTTGTCCCGAATATCACCTTTGGTGCACCTGTTATTAAAGCCGTGCGCGATCGATCAGATTTATTATTTGATTGCCATTTGATGATTGAGCCTGTTGATCCTTATTTAGCTGCATTTTCTGAGGCTGGGGCTGATTTAATTACCGTCCATGCCGAAGCAACAAAACATCTTGACCGCAGCTTACAGGCCATTCAGCAGCTTGGCAAAAAGACAGGGGTTTCTTTAAATCCTGCAACATCTATAGAGTGCCTTGAATATGTGTTAGATCGACTTGATTTGATTGTGTTGATGACTGTAAATCCTGGTTTTGGCGGTCAGGCTTTTCTCCATAGTGTTGTTGAAAAAGTTGCTAAAGTGAAGGCAATGATTGGTGATCGCCCTATCCAAATTGAGATAGACGGTGGGGTAACGGTTGAAACAGCGCCTTTAGTTTCAAAAGCAGGGGCAGATGTTTTAGTGGCTGGTTCAGCTGTTTTTAAAGGCGGGACTGAAGAGGCATATCGTACTAATATTCAAGCAATAAGAGCAGCAGCTGATGCTGTGTAATTTAAACGCATAAGGATTTTCCAATGGCTGTTATGAAACCTGAAATTTGTGATTTTGGCTGGAAAGCGGTTGACGCAAAGCTACATGATGGGGAAGGGCGTCCTTTTCAGCTTTTTGAGCTTATGGGCGAAAATGGCCTTGTGATTGCCTTTATTTGTAATCATTGCCCTTTTGTGAAATCAATTGCGACTAAGTTACAACGCGATGCTCATGATCTTGCGAGGCAAGGCGTTAGCTTTATAGCGATCTCGTCTAATGATGTTGAAAACTATCCTGAAGATAGCCCTGAAAACATGGTTGCTTTTGCCAAGGAGAGCGGCTTTACATTTCCCTATCTTTATGATGAAGATCAGTCAGTTGCAAAAGCTTATGGTGCTGTTTGCACGCCTGATTTTTTTGGGTTTAATAATAAGTTTGAACTTCAATATCGCGGTCGCTTAGATGCCACAACTATGACAAAAACATCTGATAAATTAGAACGCGATTTATATATTGCTATGACACAGGTCGCTGAAACAGGTAAAGGGCCAAAAGAGCAAACGCAATCTATGGGCTGCTCAATTAAGTGGAAATAACTTTTATTTTGCCTTTGTGATTTAGGCTCAGGACTTGATTATTTAGTCCATTCTGCATCAATAGATTTACACTGTGAACAGGAAAAAAGCGCTGGAACTACTGGTAATTTCAAGCTTTTTTGACGCATTCATGGTGTAAATATATGGTGCCTTTTAGGTTTGAGTTAAAAGCATCATTTGTCAAAAATAAAGTTTCAACAATAGCAAAACGATGATTTTACTTTATTTTCATCCACCTAATAGTTTTAATTCAAACAGAATTGAACAAAATAATCACGTCCTGAGTCTAGCTCTTAGTTTAGCTTAATCTTAATTGAGGTGAAAATGCTAAAATATTTCTCTATTTTATTTATAGCCTACACGCTTTCTGTTAGTTCTATTTCAGCTTCACTCTTAGATCGCTATCAATGGGAAAATAGGCTTGTACTTATTTTCTCAGATCAGCTGAACAATGCTTATTTAAATAAGCAGCTTGATGCTTTTAAAGCTGAGACAACTGAGCGCATTGATCGGGATATTATCCTCTTTGTCATCTTAAAAGATGGTGTTTTTAAAATACTAAAAGATAATAAGATGCGTATTTCAACAATCAAGTCTCAAGAGCTGCGCAAAATCTATAATATTTCAATCAATAAGCAAATAACAAATATACTGATTGGTAAGGATGGTTATAAAAAAGGCCAATACAACCAGTTTGTTGAGCCATGGCGTATCTATTCTTTTATTGACAGTATGCCAATGCGCAGGCATGAAATGCGTAATAACTAATTTATATTTGGATTATCAATGACACGAAAGCGCGCGCCTATTAAGCTTGATCTGATCTATTCAAGTTATAAATCTAAAGTGGCTTCTGGGGAATTAAGCGATGAGGCTGCCCAATATCCTATTATTCAAATTTTAGATGAATTAAGAAGCCAACTTATAAACTATCGCTTAGGACGTAAATCTTCTTCGCTTGGATGGCTTTTTGCAAAAAAGACAGAAGAAAAGCCAAAGGGCCTTTATATTTGGGGCAGTGTAGGGCGCGGTAAAACCATGTTGATGGATTTATTTTATAGCCATAGCACTGTGAAGCGTAAGAAGCGCATTCATTTTCATGAATTTATGCGTGATATTCATAAGCGTTTACATGAAATTCGTCAAAATGAGGATATTCAAGAAGATGCTGTTGCGCTTGTGATTGAAGAAATTTCAAATGAGGCTTGGCTTCTTTGCTTTGATGAATTTGTTGTTACAGATATTGCAGATGCGATGATTATGGCGCGACTATTTGAAGGTTTATATAAAGCTGGGGTTATTGTTGTTGCAACCTCTAACACAGCGCCAGATGATCTGTATAAAAATGGTTTGCAGCGGGAGCGTTTTCTTCCCTTTATCGATATTTTGAAAGAAAATATGAAAGAAGTCACGCTTGATCATGAGACTGACTATCGCGGTGAATTTGAGAGCGCGCAAGACAATTATATTTTTCCAATCAGCTATGCCAATAGACAAAAATTTAAAGAGAGATGGAAGGCCTTTTGTAAAGCCAATGGCAATCAACTCTCCCAACAAGTTTTAGATATACAAGGCCGTGAGTGGTACATTGATCATACATGCAATGAAGCTGCTTTATTAAGCTTTGATATTTTGTGTCGTGAGCCACGTGGAGCAATTGATTATTTGGTTTTAGCAGAAAAATTTGATCTCATTTTTATTTCTGATGTCCCTAAATTTAGGCGCCATGAGCGCAATGAAGCAAGGCGTTTTATTTTGCTTATTGATGCATTATACGACTTAAGAAAAAAAATCATTATTTTAGCTGATGTAGAGCCTAATCATCTTTATACAGAGGGCGATCACGCTACCGAGTTTGAGCGCACAGTCTCTCGTTTGACTGAGATGCAAAGTGAAGAATATTTTAATAAATTTTAAATGAAAGATTAACTCTATTCAGAAAAATATCAGAAAGAAGTCGTATTTCATTAAAAAACGCTGCTTTTTTCTTTAAATCCTCATTTTTACAGACTTAATTGCCTTGCCTAACGATAATAATAGGAGTATTGATCCAAGGAGTAAAGTTTCAATTCTTACGTTTACGTTAACTGGAGGTCGCATGGCTCGTAATAAAATTGCTCTCATTGGTTCAGGTCAAATTGGCGGTACGCTGGCTCATTTAGCTGGTTTAAAAGAATTAGGCGATATCGTTTTATTTGATATTATGGATGGTGTGCCTCAAGGTAAGGCATTGGATATTGCAGAATCTTCTCCTGTTGACGGCTTCGATAGCAAGCTTTCAGGCACTTCTTCTTATGAAGATATTGCAGGTGCTGATGTTTGCATCGTAACTGCGGGTGTTGCTCGCAAGCCTGGTATGAGCCGTGATGATTTGATCGAAATCAATTTAAAAGTCATGGAGCAAGTTGGCGCTGGCATTAAAAAATATGCCCCTAATGCATTCGTGATCTGTATTACGAACCCGCTTGATGCGATGGTTTGGGCTTTACAAAAATTCTCAGGTCTGCCTGCAAACAAAGTCGTAGGCATGGCTGGTGTTTTAGATAGTGCTCGTTTCCGTCATTTCCTTGCAGATGAATTCGATGTTTCTGTTGAAGATGTAACTGCATTTGTTCTTGGTGGTCATGGCGACACAATGGTTCCTCTTGCACGCTATTCAACTGTTGGCGGCATTCCGTTGACTGACCTTATTAAAATGGGTTGGATCACAGAAGAACGCCTTGAAGAAATTATCCAGCGTACGCGTGATGGCGGTGCTGAAATTGTTGGCCTTCTTAAAACTGGTTCAGCATTTTATGCGCCAGCTGCATCTGCTATTGCAATGGCAGAATCTTATTTAAGAGATAAAAAGCGTGTTCTTCCATCAGCCGCTTATCTTGATGGCCAATATGGCCAAAAAGATATTTACGTTGGCGTGCCTGTTGTGATTGGTTCTGAAGGCGTTGAGCGAATTGTTGAAATTCAGCTCGATGATGAGGATAAAAAAGGCTTTGACAAATCAGTTGATGCGGTAAAAGGCCTGATTGAAACTTGTCAGAAATTACAGCCAGCATTAGCATAAATTTTACATCTTACCCCTACTGAAAAAGTAGGGGCGTATTTTCTTATAAATTCCTTATGGATGATAACAAATGAATATTCATGAATATCAAGCAAAAGCCTTATTAAAAAGCTATGGAGCGCCTGTTGCAGAAGGTGTTCCTATTTATTCTGCGGATGAAGCAGCCGCAGCAGCGGATAAGCTAGGCGGCCCTTTATGGGTTGTTAAAAGCCAAATCCATGCTGGTGGTCGTGGCAAGGGTAAGTTTAAAGAGCTTGGCGAAGAGGCAAAAGGCGGTGTACGTCTTGCTTTTACCAAAGAAGAAGTAACTGAGCATGCAAAAGAAATGCTTGGCAACACGCTCGTAACGGCACAAACGGGTGCAGCAGGCAAGCAGGTTAACCGTCTTTATATTGAAGATGGTGCTGACATTGAGCGTGAGCTTTATCTTTCTTTACTTGTTGATCGTGAAACGGGTACTGTTGCTTTTGTAGCTTCAACAGAAGGCGGCATGGATATTGAAGCTGTTGCGGAAGAAACACCTGAAAAAATTCATACGATTTCAATTGATCCTGTGGCTGGTGTTACGGATGCGGATGCAAAGAAAATTGCCGCAGCTCTAGAGCTAGACGGTGTTGCAGCAACCGAAGGTGAAGCGCTTTTTGCTATTCTTTACAAAGCATTCACTGAAAAAGATATGAGCCTATTGGAAATTAATCCATTGATCGTCATGAAAGATGGTCATGTGCGCGTTCTTGATGCAAAAGTTTCTTTTGATGGCAATGCTTCATTCCGCCATGATGACATTATGGAACTTCGTGATTTAACCGAAGAAGACGAAAAAGAAATTGAAGCGTCTAAATATGACCTTGCTTATGTTGCTCTTGATGGCGATATTGGCTGCATGGTAAATGGTGCTGGTCTTGCTATGGCAACTATGGACATCATTAAGCTTTATGGTGCTGAGCCTGCTAACTTCCTTGATGTTGGTGGTGGTGCGACAACTGAAAAAGTGACAGCAGCGTTTAAAATCATCACCTCTGACCCTAATGTTAAAGGCATTCTTGTGAATATCTTTGGTGGCATTATGCGTTGTGATGTGATTGCAAATGGTGTTGTTGAAGCTGTTAAAGAAGTTGGTCTTGAAGTGCCGCTCGTTGTGCGTCTTGAAGGCACAAATGTTGAAAAAGGCAAAGAGATCATCAATGAAAGCGGTCTTAATGTGATCGCAGCAGATGATCTTGATGATGCTGCACAGAAAATCGTAAAAGCTGTTAAAGGCTAATATTTTTTGTCTTTTTAAAGGCAACCTATATACGATATGCTACAATCAGCCCTTGCCATTATTTGGTAAGGGCTTTTTGTTTTTTGCTTCTTTTTATGATGCTCTTCGACTGATCCTTACTCGCTTCGCTCCGTCAGGTCTCATCGCGGCGCCTATAACTAACAAAATTTTATTTGCTCTCGCGCGAGTTCGCTGTGCTCACCGCTCCGAGGGGCGGGGCATAAGCCCCGACGTGCAGTCGCACGCTTTTGAGTGCCTTGAACTAGTATATTTTTCCAAACCTAAAAACATACTTTTCCCCGCA
>WTKA01000080.1 GCA_011524605.1 Hyphomicrobiales bacterium
TGGGTTGATCAATGGTATGACACCCAAAAAACAGGCGGGCAGTTTAAGCGCCAAGAATCACAATTTCGCAACTGGCTAACCCCTGATGGAAAAGCAGGGCAAAGTGGCAGAGCTGGTTTTAAAGCAGAAAAAGACCGTTACCATCTTTATGTTTCTTTAGCATGCCCATGGGCGCACCGAACTTTAATCTATAGAAAACTCTTTCAACTTGACAATTATATTGACGTAAGCATTGTTCATCCTGTCATGCTTGAGCATGGCTGGACATTTGAAAAAGACGATGCGGCAACAGGGGATAACCTCTATCACTTTGATTATATGCATCAAATTTATACAAAAGCAGACAAGCAATATACAGGCCGGGTTACTGTACCTGTGTTATGGGATAAAGAACAAAAAACTATTGTATCAAATGAGTCTGCTGAAATTATTCGCATGCTTGGTACAGCCTTTCAAGCCTTACATCCTATCAAGAAAAGCTATTATCCAGAAAATCTAATATCTGAAATCGATGCTATTAATAGTTTTATTTATGGCAGGATTAACAATGGTGTCTATAAGGCGGGCTTTGCCACAACATCACAAGCCTATGAAGAACATGTTATAAAACTCTTTGATGCTTTGGATGAATTGGAAGAGCGCCTAAGCAACCATAGATATTTATTGGGAAATAACATCACAGAAGCAGACTGGCGCTTATTCACTACATTAATTCGTTTTGATGCTGTTTATGTTGGTCATTTTAAATGCAATATTAGGCGCATTGATGACTATATAAATTTATCAGGCTATATGAGAGATTTATATCAGCAGCCCAATATCGCTGAAACAGTCAACATGGACCATATCAAGACCCATTATTACGCCTCTCACAAAACGATAAATCCTACTTTAATTGTGCCTAAAGGGCCTGCCGTTGATTTTTTAAGCCCACATAATCGCGGATAATAAAAAACCCTCAGAAATTCTGAGGGTTTTTTTATATTATTATGTCTCAAGAATGATTAATTTGGTTGTGGCTCAGCATCATCACCCAAACCATCATCCGCCTTATTTTGCGAACCTGTTGTTGGTATCATTGAAGAAAGACCGCTGCCACTGCTTGGTGCATCATCATCCATATCTCTAACAGGCGGATTGCCTTTTAAAAGCTCCAGAATTTCATCACCTGATAACGTTTCATATTCAAGCAAACCTTGCGCTAAAGCTTCTAAGTCATCCGCACGCTCAGTTAAAATACGACGCGCTTCTTTATTGCCCATATCGACAAAACGTCGGACTTCAGCATCAATTTTACGCGCTGTTTCCTCTGACATACTTGCCTGACCTGATTGACCGCCAAGATAGCCATTTTGTTGATTATCGGCATACAGTACAGTGCCGACTTCATCTGAGAAACCCCATTCAGTGACCATAGAGGTTGCAAGTTTAGTCGCTTGCTGAATATCAGATGAAGCGCCTGATGTTACTTTTTCAGCGCCGAAGATCAACTCTTCTGCGATGCGACCAGCCATCATAATCGCCAACTGCGACGTCATTTGCTGATAGCTTTGTGAAATTTGATCACGTTCTGGCAATTGCATAACTAGGCCTAAAGCACGACCACGTGGAATAATAGTTGCTTTATGCACAGGGTGGGCGCCCGGCACCGTTAATGCAACAAGCGCATGAGCAGCTTCATGATAAGCTGTATTTTTACGCTCCTCTTCCGTCATAACGAGTGTTCTACGCTCCGCACCCATCATGATTTTATCTTTTGCATCCTCAAAATCTTGCATTGTGACAAGTCGCTTATCATGACGTGCCGCTAATAATGCCGCCTCATTCACTAAATTCGCTAAATCAGCACCTGAGAAACCAGGTGTGCCACGCGCAAGAACTTTTAACGAAACATTTGGTGCAAGCGGTACTTTTTTGCCATGTACTTTTAAGATTTTCTCACGTCCAGTGATATCTGGATTTGGCACAACAACTTGACGGTCAAAACGACCAGGGCGTAAAAGCGCCTTATCAAGCACGTCAGGTCTGTTAGTTGCAGCAATTAAGATTATGCCTTCATTTGCTTCAAAACCATCCATTTCGACAAGAAGCTGATTGAGTGTTTGCTCACGCTCATCATTACCACCGCCCATGCCAGCGCCACGATGGCGACCAACAGCATCAATCTCATCAATAAAAATGATACAAGGAGCATTTTGTTTTGCTTGTTCGAACATATCACGTACACGGCTAGCACCGACACCAACAAACATTTCAACAAAGTCAGAACCTGAAATGGAGAAGAATGGAACACCTGCCTCACCAGCCACAGCGCGCCCTGTCAAGGTTTTACCCGTTCCAGGAGGACCAACAAGAAGCACGCCGCGTGGCATTTTACCACCAAGGCGATTGAATTTTTGAGGGTCACGTAAGAAATCAACAATTTCTTCTAGTTCCTGCTTCGCCTCATCAATGCCAGCAACATCATCAAATGTGACACGTCCCTTTGTTTCTGTAAGCATTTTAGCGCGCGATTTGCCAAAACCCATCGCACCACCTTTGCCGCCGCCGCCTTGCATTTGACGGAACATATAGATCCAAAAACCAATAATGACGATCATCGGCAATAGAGGTAGAATTTCGCCGAATAAAGAGGTTTCTCTTACGACAGGTTCTGCGGTAATATCCACACCACTTTGGCGTAGTTGTTCGGCAATATTTGTACCATTAGGCACTGTTGTAGAAAAAGAGCCTAAATTAGAGGAAGCGCCGATAATATCTTGGCCGCGAATGGTAACAGATTGAACCTGCCCTTGCTCAACAGCTTCCATAAATGCTGAATATGTTATTTTGCTCGCAACTGTTGGCTGGTTTGAGCTTTGGAATATATTAAACAGCGCTAATATCATGACGCCGATTACAAGCCACAACGCAACATTTCGCATTTTATTATTCATTTTCTACCCTTTATTTGCCTAGCAGGTCTTCTCATTATCAACTGAATGTGCGCTCAGTTTTAGCCTTTATTCATTAAGATGCAGTCAAAAAACCACGCTTTATTAATAAAGTAAGCAGTATGATTACACATAGGTTTAATAAATTATGAATTGCTCATTTATAAATAGCTTCACATATAAGATAGGGTTGAATTTGATGCGTATCAAGCCCTATACTGGGCACAATTAGCATCTTCTCACCATTTGGTAAATTTGCATGTATAACCATTAAGCAAGGTCGAGCAACATTGGGTATTTGATATAATCTATTTATGTAGAAACTCGCATTAAAGCCCTTGCTATCATTAGATTTTATATCACAAATCAGCTTCTTCATACCATAATCAGCAAGATGGATAAGAAAGAGATTATAAGAAGCAAGCGTCGAAGATTGACATAGTTTAACATAATATCTTTTATCCCAAACAAGATCATTTTTTTGCGATAAGGACATTTCTATCGTTTGATAACTGCGTCTTCCCGCCTCTGGCGCAACAATAAGGCTATCTTTCTCAGTATAAATGATTGACTTATGCAATGTGCGTTTTTGATCTAAGGCAAAGTCTTCCTCAACAAGGCTATGTAAACGGCTTAATGAAGGCGGGTAATCCCCATAATTTAATAAACATAGCGCTTTAGATAAAATTCTTGATTTCAAAGCTATGTGCAAATTATTAAAAGAAATTCTATTCAGCTTAATATAATCTCGATTAAAAATAAGAGCATTCTCTTGCCACCATTCCTCAACTTGTCCATGAATATAATCCGCATCAGAACGAAGATAGTTCATTGTGCGCACAGCTTTTGACGTATCTAGATTATGCTGCTCTAGTTGATTGATAGTCTCTCTTATTTTAATGCGATCATAGCTTAAGTCTTTATTTGACTGATCTTCAAAGATCGGCAATTTTGATTCCAGCGCAATGTCATGCAACTCTTGCTTTGAGAAAGAAAGGCAGGGGCGAATTATAGTCATGCCAAACATTGCATTATCATAGCCCATGCCTAACAATCCATCTAAACCACTGCCGCGAAATAAGCGCATCATCAAGGTTTCTATTTGATCTTGCTTATGATGGGCTGTAATACAAACAGATAAGCTGTTGATTTGCGCATAAGCTGCTATTGCTTTGTAGCGCGCAAAACGAGATGAGGCTGACTTATTAGATTTTGTTATTTGTTGCGCTTCTAATATATGCGCCGAAAACCCCATGCTTAATGCAAGTGTTTTGACAAGCTCAGCTTCTTGACGAGAAAAAGCCCGCAAACCATGGTCAACGGTAATAACATGCCAAGATTTACGATATTCTTTTGCTACAAGCGTTTCAAAAATAGCCAGCAAAGCCATGCTATCACTGCCACCAGAGACAGCAAGGACACCCTTTTCATGGCAATCGATAATATGGCGAAATAACGCAATATTGCTTGCGGCTATTTTAGCCATTATCCGCAGTTGAGCTGTGCATAAAGCGCTTGACCCTCGCCCAGGAAATCAGCTTCTGCAACTAAGCTAGACTGAGAGTGATTTGTATTTTGAAAGATGCGATCCACCATTGAACATGCAGTTTCTCGCTCTCCAACGACATTCATCGCTTGCGCCAATTTAATCAAGACGCGATTTTCTTTTATCTTTTCATTAGAAAGCTTATAACTTCTCAGCAATGTATTAATTGCTTCGCTATAATCTGATAATTCATATTGGCTAACACCAAGCAGATAAAGCTTTTCTACTTGCTCATCCTGCTTAAGGTCGCCATCATTTAACATTGTTAAATAATCTTGCGCCTTTTTAAAATCACCCTGCTTTATAAAATATTCAGCTAGCCGAATAGGAGTAGATTTAACCCCATCCTGCTTTTCCTTCATATCCAAGCTGGAGTCTTTAAAAATATTCCGCAAATCTAAAGGTGCATCCTCATCTAAAAAATCATCTGGCCTATCAAAATTTTCAGGAAGCGCGTCAGGAGTTGTAACTTGAGGCACCGCTGGTGCTTGTTGATTAAACTCAGAAGCTTGTGAACCCTCTAATTGTTGGAAGCGATATTCACTGTCTTGCGCGTAATTTTGAAACTGCTGCTGCATTTGCTGCATTTGATATTGCAGCTGCTCCAACTGACCAGTCATAATGCGTAATTGCTGTTCAACAGTATTGAGCCTTAGCTGCAGATCACCGACGCTCGACTGAGCCAAAACAATTGGATTTTCTTTCTTCTCAGGCCCAAGCCTTTTTAAAGAGGTAAGCGACTGAAATTCAAGCTTCAATATGTCTAACTTTTTCTCAGCACCCACTAGGCGCGCCTCAACTTGATCAGAAACAGAACCTATTTGAATATCTGCATAGCTCAAACGAAGGCAGCACATGAAAAAAATTAAAGTGATGCCCATAAATTTGGTCACATTATATATAGACTTAAAAAGCTGCATTTGATCGCTCTGATGAAATATTTAATTATTATTTTAATACTGTTGTTGCGCGACGGTTTTGCGACCAACAAGAAATATCATTACAAACTGCAATTGGTCGTTCTTTACCATAGGAAATTGTATTAAATCGAGATGCATTAATGCCACGACTGATGAGGTAAGCTTTCACAGAAGCAGAACGACGGGCACCAAGAGCCAAATTATACTCTCTCGTTCCCCTCTCATCCGCATGGCCTTCAACAGTGAAGCTATATTGCGAATATTTATTAAGCCAAGCAATTTGCTTATCCAGCGTTTGCTGTGCTTGAGGGGTGAGAGATGTTTGGTCCGTTTCAAAGAAAACACGATCTCCAACTAAAGCTGAAAACTCTTCAATAGAGCCGGGCGTATAGTTTCCACTTGTTGGCAATTGCTCCGCATCTTGGCGCGCTGTTGAACAGGCTGCAAGCAAAAAGCAAAGTATTAGAGATGAAGTAACAGCTCTAAAGCTCTTAAAATTAAAGCAACGATTTTCCATGATAAATGAAAAAATATTTTGAACTGAAGCAGAAGCCATTATATATATCCCAAATGTTTACGCAGACACACTTATACTTATATTATGTTTTAAAGACGAGCTTTTCAAATATTAAATTTCATTAATAGTTAACAATGGCAAAACTATGACTACAGCTATCTCAGAGAAGCATTCCTTCTCACTTAATTATATAAACAGACAAAACAGCACATTTTAAAAAGAATATAGCCATAATTATCGATCAAAACTGTGGACAATTATATTTTTTTTTGTTAAAAGCGTGAAAATATCATCTTGCCGCTGAATTTACAGCGGTTAATTTTTTTTAGGAGAGCTATTAACGTGCAAGTTGTTGTTCGGGAAAATAATGTAGATCAAGCGCTTAAAGCGTTAAAAAAGAAAATGCAGCGTGAAGGTGTTTTCCGCGAAATGAAATTGCGCGGTCATTATGAGAAGCCTTCTGAAAGACGCGCTCGTGAAAAAGCTGAAGCAATTAGACGCTGCCGCAAACTGGCTCGCAAACGTGCTCAGCGTGAAGGTATTATCCCTGGCAAAGGCCGTTAAGATTACGATCTGATTTATAAAAAAATGAGAGCTTGGAAATTTTTCTAGGCTCTTTTTTATATCTATTTTTTATCTTGCCTGTTTTTCATCAAAATTACATAATATAATCATATTATATATTTTGACCTTACCAATTTGATATAATTTGCCTGTTATGAAAAAAAATAAAAAATCCATATTTGTTTTTATTGCTTTGCTAGCATTATCTGCTTGCCAAACAACGCAACAAACAACACAGCTTGGCTTTGGCTCAACCGCAGCGCGGCCTGTCAATAGCAGCAAAACTTTTCAATCCCTGACAGAGCAAATAGAAAAAGATCCCGGCAATCCATTGCCTTATAATATTCGCGGCGCCGCTTATGGCGAGATAGCCCAATATAAAAATGCATTAGCTGATTTTTCAACAGCTATTCAGCTTGACCCTAACTATCATTATGCCTATGCGAACAGAGCTTTTGTTTATTCTCAAATGGGACAAAGAAGCCTAGCCCTTCAAGATTATAATAAAGCCCTTTCTATTGATGTGCAATATGACCAAGCTTATGTCGGACGTGGTTTACTCTATTTGCAATCAAACCAACAAACAGCCTCTTTGCAAGACTTCAATAAAGCGATCACTATTAATCCAGCAAACCCACAAGCCTATTATAATCGCGGTTTAATCCGACATAATTTGAAAGACTATGAAGGCGCCATTGAAGATTTCACAAGCGCGGTTGGCCTAAGACCAGAACAAGCAGAAACATATATTGCGCGCGGCAAAGTTTATATGGATATTAATGATAGCCTAACAGCTTATGACGACTTTACGCAGGCTGTATATCTTGAAAAAAATAATTCAAACGCTTGGTTATATGCCGCACAATCGCTTGAAAGACTCGGAAGATTTGAAAAATCAAAAGAAGCTTATCAAAAAGCTATTAACTTGAACGCAAATAATTCCCAAGCACGATTAGGGTTATCGCGCGTGAAGAGTGAATTATAGCCTTTTTTATATTGCAACTCATCTCCGCAACACAAAGGCAAATTAAAATACATTTTAACGATTAAAAACAATATCTTATCACAAGCAGTTAAAGCTTTGCTTTAATTTAAAAGCAGCAAATATTTGCTGCTTTTTATATGTGATAAGAACTATTAAGCCTTTTTAACGTCTTTTAATTTGAGCAATAAAAATAATCATGCCCTCAGCCCAGTGCGTTGCACCCTTAGTCAGGATCAAAACTGCTGTTTTAAATAATAAGGCATCTCTCTTGAAAGCATTTTTTGATCCTGCTTTATACTTTTGATAAAATATAAAACGCTCTAAACAAGCTATGAAGCTACATAAGGTACAGAGGAGTGGTGCAAATTAATGCGTAAATTTCCGTCTTCATCTTTTGAATATCCAAAAGTGAATTCTACTTTTTTCTCATCCCCACCTTCGGCAGGTGTAAAGAAATAATTTCCCATGGAAACAGCGTAATTATCATAAATCACAACCTGCTGATTACCATCAAAACGAGCAGCTTTCCAAGGAGCGATCGCAAAGCCATTATCTTCTTTTATAGAACCACCTACGAAATAAGAAAAGGCTTCATCAAATGTTTTTCGAAACTGAACTTCTGAAGCTAATGTCGGTTTAAAAAGCACTTCCATTTTCCCATAGGCATATAAATCATCTATATGCCTTTTTGCAGCTGCTTTATAATCACCTTTATCAAGATATATCTGACTTATGCTCACAATACCTTCAGCCCATTTTTGCTGAGCATCTAATACTTCCTGTTTTGTAATCACAATATTTGGCTTACAACATGATGGAAAAATTGTTTGTAAAAGCTTTTTCATTTTCATCCTCTAATGCAGTCGATTAAAATCAATCAGTGTAGACATATCGCAAAAGAGAAATATTTCAATCATGAAGATAGGCTGAAGCAAGAAATTTACTAAGGATCAAACCAGTCATCATATTAGAGACTGTTATTCTCGCCCCTCAGAGGATTAGGGAGCGGCAATGGCTGCTCAGATGCCTTAAATGAAATGGAATTTGCCTTTGCCTGACCAAGGCTATCGCCTTGAGAGGGCATATCAATAATTTCTAAAATCCGCTTTTGCCGCACTTCATATTGCGCTAAAATATCTCCAGATAAAGAGCGTCCGCGTGGCAAACGAATCCCTAAAGGATCAACTTTTCGATTGTTCACAATAAGCTCATAATGGAGGTGAGGACCGGTAGAAAGACCTGAAGTACCAACATAGCCTATCACTTGCCCCTGCCGAACATAAGAACCCTCGCTAATACCAGGCCCATAGCGGCGCATATGAGAATAGCTTGAAACATAACCATGTTTATGTTGGATTTTAACTTGCCGGCCATAGCCTCCGGCCCAGCTTCTTTTTGTGATACGCCCATCGCCAGCAGCGACAATTGGCGTTCCTGTGGGAGCACTCCAATCAACACCTGCATGCATCCGATAGCTTCTAGTAATAGGATGGCGGCGCATACCAAAACCTGAACGGAACTTGCCTGAATGCATTGGTTTACGTAGCAAGAATTTTTTTGCACTCCGACCCTGCATATCATAATAATCTATATAGCCGTCATCTGGCGTTTCAAAACGGAAAAACTCTTTTACTGTTCCGCCAATAGATAGGCCTGCATATAAAAGTTCTGCTTCTTCAAGCTCATTTTCACGTCGATCAAATATAAGCGTTAATTTATCACCCGCGGCAATTTGCTTTTTATAGTCTATATCAAAAGAAAAAATATGGATGATGCGCTGAATAATTTGCTCAGGAACCTTGGCACGCAAAGCCGTTTCATAAATTGAATGATATAAACTAATGCTATCACCAACATATGTATTTTGCGCTGTTTCTGTATCTAAAGGCACGAATCGACCGCTTGAGGTTCGACCAACGGAAACAAGCATTTTATTTTCATTTGAAATGCTCACGCGGATAGGCTTTAAATTCCTAGATGCTGTTTGCTGATTATCTATATAGCCAAAACCAATTTTTATTAATTGCCCTGCCGCTAAATCATCAATGTCAAAACGTAAATTAATCGCATCTAATATAGGCGTTAAATCAAGCTCTAATACGCCGTGCTGAGATAAAATTAAAGTCAATTCATCATCGGGAATAACCGAATATACTTCCTCCCGCTCTATATCACCAACAAGAGCGGAAAAAGGTGTTTTCATAAATTTAACTTCTTGAATATTACCAAGCTGTTCATAAGAGCTGGCAGGAGCAGAAGATTCAATAATGTCAGCTAAACTAATGGTTTGATTAGAAACATCAGTGCCAAAATTTGCTATAGTTGGGTCAGGTTTTTTCACAAAATCAAAAATTTGCTCAACTACCCTTTCATCTTCTAGCCAATCCTTTTTATTATAAACAATATCCGGCGACAATGCTGTAACGCTTAAGGTAACCTCACTCTCATTATTAGAAAGCAATTCCTCACCCTCTCTTGATTTCAACCCTTTTTGAATCTCAGCTGCCGCCGTCATCAAAGAAATTGGATTAAAACTTTCTAAATCTTGCGTTAGCTGCGTTCTAGTACGGGCTAAATCTGTAGAAATTCTCGTATATGGAGATACGCGAATAATCTGACTACCTTGATAATTTTCAACCGAAGAAACTTCTAAAGTCTCTTTGATAGACTGCACTTGTGTTAATAAAGGAACAATTGCCAGACGATTTGTTTTTTGCGCGCCATATTTTGTCCGATCAGCCTGACCAGAAGCTGTGATTTTCGTGTCGCCATCCTGCTTGTTAATACTTGTAACAAGCTTTAAATTTTGATCACTCGCAGTATATAAAGCCCCCAACATCAAACCAAAGCCCGCAAGCCCCGCCAAAATTAGAGAAGTAAACCAGCCAAAATGAAACCCTTGCCCATCAAGATCATCTTTATCAAGCGTGGCGCTTTCACACATAGGCGCATCAACACCAAGATCAATCTTAGTGCTTCTATTTTTACGCTTTCTGCTTGCCAACAATGACATAGACTATGAATCCTGATTAGCTAAATTAAAATACACTCTTATCATACCTCTTTATTATTTGGCAAAATTATGTTTTTTTATCACATTTGTTTTATTTCGCTTTGTAGAGCTGCCAAATAACATATAATTTTTTAATCGGTAAAAATTCAAGATACAAAATAAGCGCACTTGCTGTTATTAAAAGCTAGGCTCAGGACATGATATATAAAGAAAAAATTTCAGCTGTAAGCGCAGCAATTTTTTGGAAAGACTATATTTTGCTCATTCAACGAGCCTACGCCCCTTATGCTGGATATTGGACATTTCCCGGCGGAAAAGTGCGCCCTACAGAAAAAAATATTCAAGCGATCAAAAGAGAAATAAAGGAAGAAATTAGCCTAAGCCTATCTTGCTTTCACCCTTTAACTATCGAAAAAATTGAGACACCTAAAAAAGATTATCATTTAAATATTTTTTACACGCAAATTTTATCTGACAGCGAGCCCAAACTTGAGCTTCAATCTGAAATTTTAGAGTATCGATGGGTTGATTATAAGAAAGCAACCTTACCAGCACCACTCACGCCTCATTTAAAAAGCTATATTGACCTTGCATCAATCGAAATTAATAGCCTTGATTAATATGGTAATCCGATAAATAAAGAATATTTTTCAAACGCTGCGGCCAACAAGAAGGTGTAATAAATAAAGCATCAATTTGATAGCTTTCTACCTTTGAATTGCCTTTATCATTTTGTGACATCCACGCAATACAAGCGGAAACAATTCGTTTTTGCTGTTTGGGCGGAATAGCATTTTCAAAACTTGAGGGCTTTTTACGATATTTAACTTCAACAAAAAGAATTTTTGTGCCCCGCTTCAAAATAAGATCAATCTCGCCATAAGCTGTTTTATACCGAACGGCTAAAGGCCAATAACCGCAAAAAATTAAATAGACCAAAGCAATCCACTCTGCAATCCGCCCGAGGCGTTCGGCTTTTTTACGCCTTGCTTTTGTATCAAAGAGCTGTTGCTTTTTACCCATCATTTTTTAACACTAAAGCACGCTGATATAAATCTCGTTTAGATAAACCGCTCAATTGAGCAACCTCCTGCGCGGCTTTTTTTACAGGCATCTTACTTATATGGAGCTTTAAAGAGAGATCAATCTCCTCCTCACTCCATTGCTTAACTTCAGGCGGCGCCACACAAATGACAATTTCCCCCTTTGGAGCATTTTGCTCATAATAGCTACGTAGCTCACTTAGAAAACCTAAGCGATTTTCTTCAAATTGCTTTGTAAGCTCTCGACCCACCGAAGCTGACCTATCCCCAAAGACATCTTGCATCGCTTGCAAGCTTTCAACCAAGCGGTGAGGCGCTTCATAAAAAATCAAACTCACAGCATAAGAAGCTAAAGCCTCTAACTGTTCTTGCCGCTTCTGCTTTTTTGATGATAAAAAACCATAAAACAAGTGAGGGTGTGGCGGCAAGCCAGAAGCAATCAATGCTGTTAATCCTGCAGATGGCCCGGGCAAAACAGTGTAGGGCAGCTGTTTTTCTTGAATATTTTCTAGCAATTTAAAACCAGGGTCAGAGATTACAGGCATACCAGCATCAGAAATAAGCGCCACTGCTTGTCCCTGTTCGACCTTAGCAATAATTGCCTCTCTCACCGCCTCAGCGCTATGGTCATGATAGGCTTTTAAAGGGGTGGTTATTCCATATCTATCAAGTAGTTTTCTTGAATGGCGCGTATCTTCACATAAAATCAAATCTGCCCCAGCCAAAACATCTAATGCCCGTAAAGTAATGTCCTTTAAATGCCCAATGGGGGTTGGCACAAGATAAAGCCCGCCTGCTATTTCAGAAGCTATATGGCGATTGCCATCTATATGAAATATATTGTCTTTATTATTGGACATAGCCATTTTTCCATATGAAAGTCACCCTTTTCTTGCAAGAATTTTAATGGCTTGTCTAGAGCCTCGCGTGCGTTATCAAAATAAAGCTAGATCAAAAAATCTGTTCCGGAACAGCCCTTACTCTTTGAGAGATAGCATTTTTGCCTCTCATTAAACGCAAAAGGCTCTAGGCTCAGGACTTGATTATTTAGTCCATTCTGCACCAATAGATTTACGCTATGAACAGGAAAGAAAGCGACG
>WTKA01000012.1 GCA_011524605.1 Hyphomicrobiales bacterium
GTTCCTAGTCCCGCAACGGGGAATATTGCTTTACGTACAGGTTTTGTCATAGAAACTCTCCCTTGTAGTTATAAGTTTAATAAAATAAAATATTTGAGGTTGTTTTTAGCGCTATTGGTTTAATATTTAACAACTTTTTGGATGTTTTTATGTTTTTTTGCCTTAATTTTATTAAATAGTTAGGAATATGTTACGAAATATTTCTGTATTATAATGATTATTAAATAGGTGAATGAGTTTTTTTGAGTAGGATCATTTGATGTCGGTGCAAAATATTATATGTAAAAAAAGACCCTTTTCGATGGTTATTGCTACGACAGCTATATCTTTGTTGGCGAGTTTACCCGCTCACGCCTCTTTTCAAAGCTGCGTTGCCGGTTTATCAAATGCTGCAAAAACATATGGCATCTCTTCACAAGTCAGAAGCCAAGCATTTGCTTTAGTTCAGCCAAAGCTTGATGCTGCTAAAAAAGCAAAATCTCAACCAGAATTTGTAAAGCCTATTTGGCAATATCTTGATAGCGCCGTCAGTCCCTATCGTTTGAAAATTGGTCGTGAAAAATTACAACAACATGCTCCTCTATTTGAAGCCTTGGAAGTTATTTATGGGGTTAATCGCCATGTCTTAACGGCTGTTTGGGGGATGGAATCCAGTTTTGGTTCATTTCAAGGTAAGCGCAATGTGATCCAATCGCTTGTAACGCTCGCCTGTTATGATCAAAAGCGTTCAAAATATGCACGTAAGCAGCTCAATGCCGCTTTGAAAATTATCCAACGCGGCGACATTAGCTTGCAAAAAATGGAAGGCTCTTGGGCAGGTGCCATGGGGCAAACGCAGTTTATTCCCACAACATATGATGCTTATGCGGTTGATTTTGATGGTGATGGCAAGCGAAATATCTGGCAAACAGAAGCGGATGCTTTAGGTTCAGCTGCCAATTATTTGCGTATTAGCGGCTGGACCCCTCAATTGCCATGGGGATATGAGGTTAAATTACCGAGCGGCTTTAATTATAGCGTTGTATCGCGAGATAGCTATCGCCCTGCCTCTTATTGGGAAAAACTTGGCGTTAAACAAATTAACGGGAAGCGTTTGGCCTATCGTGATCATGAATTGGCGTTAATTGCGCCTGCAGGTGCGACGGGCCCTGCTTTCATTTTAACAAAAAATTTCAAGGCGATTTTACGTTATAACCGCTCCACAGCCTATGCGCTCTCTATTGGCCATCTGGCGGATCGCCTAGCAGGCCACGCTCCCTTTGTTGCTGCATGGCCAACAGACAATGGGCCTTTAACTTTTTCTCAGCGCAAAATGATACAAGAAGGCCTAAAGCGAGCAGGGCTTTATTCAGGAAAAATTGATGGGATTATTGGCTCTGGTACACAAGCGGCAATTAAACAATATCAAGCTCGTAATGGTATGCAGCCTGATGGCTATGCGGGACAGAAGCTGTTGAAAAAAATGAGCGGCTCTTAATTTAAGCTGCTGCTATTGGGTATGGCGCATAAAAGCCTTTCTTTCTAAAATAAATAGATTATAAACTACCTTAAAGTTTATGATCTTTTTGGAAAATCTATGCAGGCGCCATCATATTACTTGTCTAGGATGCGGGAAAATCGCCCCCTAATACAAAATATTACTAATTTTGTAGCGATGGAAAGAGTTGCCAACACGCTTCTTGCCAGCGGCGCATCACCTGCAATGGTTCATGCTTTAGAAGAAGTTGAAGAATTTGCCCATCATATTGCTGGGCTTAGTATTAATATTGGTACATTAAATGCTGAACGCATTCCAGCCATGGAAAAAGCGGCGCAAACCGCTTCTGCATTGGGCAAGCCATGGGTGCTTGATCCTGTGGCTGCAGGTGCAATATCTTTTAGACTTCAAACAGCTTTGAAACTATGTGAAGCACGGCCTTCGGTTATTCGTGGCAATGCCTCTGAAATTCTCGCTCTTTGCTATGGCTCAGCGCATGGTAAAGGCATTGATGCCCATGAAAAAGTCGAGCAAGCCCAAGAAGCGGCAAAAATATTAGCTATAAAATATCAGGCGGTTATTGCTGTGACAGGTGCAATAGATTTTATCACAAATGGCGTGTCCCATTATGAAATTGTCAATGGTCATCCGCTTATGGCGAAAGTCACGGCTTTAGGCTGTTCTTTAACAGGGCTTATCGCTGCATTCCTAGGTTCTAATAATGATGATTTTCAAGCAACAATCGCCGCTATCAGCTATTATGGTTTGGCGGGCGAAAGAGCGGCAAAGATAGCCAAGGGGCCGGGTAGCTTTGGGGTTAATTTTCTTGATGCTTTAGCAGGTATAACAGCAGAAATTTTAGATGAAGGGGCGAAAATTTCATGAGAAAAACTTTTCCCAAAGGCATCTATTTGATTACAGATAATCGCGCGCATCACGGTGTATTAACAACCGTTGAGGCGGCGGCAAAAGCTGGGGTCTGCGCGGTTCAGCTCCGTGATAAAGAGTGTTCGGATGCAGATTATATAAAGCTTGGCTTGGCTTTGAAAGATATTCTCGCACCTTATAATATTCCACTGATTTTAAATGATCGGGTGCATTTATATCATGATATTGGCGCTGAGGGTGTTCATGTCGGGCAGGGGGATTTGCAATCAGGCAAGGCGCGTGAAACGATTGGGCAGTCAGGCTTTCTCGGCCTTTCCATTGGCTTTGCTGAAGAATTGGAAGCATGTGATTGGTCGGATATTGATAATATTGGCATTGGCCCCGTCTATGAAACCAATACCAAAGCTAATCACCGTCCCGCCATTGGAGTGGCAACATTTGAAAAAATCTCGTCTCTTGCTCCTGTACCAACTTTTGCAATCGGTGGGATCGAGCCCGCTCATATTGAGGCGATTAAACAAACGGGGGCAGGCGGTGTTGCGCTGATCTCAGCCATATGCATGGCGGAAGATCCTTATAAAGCAGCAAAGAGACTCGTTGATAATTGGAATGAAAAATCATGAAGAATATTTTATCAATCGCAGGGTCAGACCCATCAGGCGGCGCAGGCATTCAGGCGGATATCAAAGCGATCAGCGCCAATGGTGGCTACGCCATGGCAGTAATCACGGCATTAACAGCGCAAAATACACAAGGTGTGTATGGCGTGCAGCTTGTTGACCCTGATTTTATTGCTTTGCAAATTAATCATGTCTTTAGCGATATCCAAGTTGATGCTGTCAAAATTGGTATGCTTGCCAATTCTGAAATTATAGATGCTGTCGCTGATCGGCTCGTAGCGAACAAGGCGCATAATATTGTGCTTGATCCTGTGATGGTTGCCAAAGGGGGCGATCGGCTACTAGCAGAAGAAGCGGTCGCCGCTTTAAAGCATAAGCTGTTGCCCATAGCGGATGTCATCACCCCTAATTTGCCCGAGGCCGCAGATTTATTAGGCGAGAAAGAAGCGACAAGCCAAGAAGAAATGGTAAGCCAAGCAAACCAGCTCCAAGCGTTAGGCGCGAAAAACATTGTTCTTAAAGGCGGTCATTTAAATGCAGAGCAAAGCCCCGACTATATTTTATCTCAAAGCGGCGAGGGGCATTGGCTTGATACAAAACGTATTGCGACGAAAAATACCCACGGTACGGGCTGCACTCTGTCTTCTACTTTAGCAACACAAATCACGCAGCATGATCATTTTCTTGATGCGGTCAAAGCATCAAAAGCTTATATTTCAAAAGCAATTGCCCATGCGGATAGTCTCAATGTTGGTTCAGGACATGGGCCCGTGAAGCATTTTTGTAATACGTTTAAGCGGCACTAAGCCTGCGCGCCTCAATGGCGCTAGTCCTTTGTTCCAGCCATTATGGCTGGAAGTCGTCCAAAGTGCCTAGAAAAAATAAATAAGAAAAGTATGCGGTTAGTTCAAGGCACGCGATGAGACCTATGCGCAGCGTAAGCAAGCATAGAAAGTCGAAGAGCATTATTAAAAAAAGCAAAACACTTTTTCCCGGAATTTCGTCAGAAATAT
>WTKA01000077.1 GCA_011524605.1 Hyphomicrobiales bacterium
ATCAATCTTTTGATTGATTAAAATATTTGAAAAACTCGCTATTCGGTGACAGTACTAGCGTTGTGTTATCTTCACTTATAGCTTTTTGATATGCTTGCATTGAGCGGTAAAATTCAAAGAATTCTGGGTCTTTCTTGAACGCTTCAGCAAAAATGCGGTTACGCTCTGCATCGCCATCACCGCGCAAAATTTCTGCTTGCTGGTTAGCTTGCGCAACAGTCACAACAACTTCACGATCAGCTTCCGCGCGAATACGAATTGATTGTTGCTCACCAATAGCTCTAAGGCGTGCTGCTTCTTGTAGGCGCTCGGCTTTCATACGTTCAAAAACTTGTGTACTAACATCTTGTGATAAATCTGTCCGCTTTACACGAACGTCAATCACCTCAACACCAATGCTTTCTCCGCTTTCTTTTAATTGCTCTAATACAGTTGCCATCATTACAGAACGTTTTTCAGATAAGGCATCATTAAAATCAGCTTCACCATAAACGTCACGAATGGTAGTATCAAAACGTGCTGACAAACGATTTTGTGCAATAGAAAGCTGACCAGCCACTGTTTGTCTAAAAACGACAGGGTCATCAATTTTATAGGTTAAAAATGCATCCACAATATAGCGGCGGCCATCATTAACTTCTAGGTTCAAGTCGTTTAGCTCTAAAGTTATGAGACGATCTTCTATATATTGAACCTGATCCATAATGGGACGTTTGAAATAAAGCCCCGGCTCTGTTTGCGTTTGCACAATTTTACCAAAACGTAGCACATTTGCTTGCTGACGTTCATCAACAATAAAAATAGATGACCAAAATGCGAGACCAATTAAACCTAATATAATTGCTATAAAGGGTAATTTTTGACTATTCATAATATAGTTCCCTTCTTATCGTATTTTTTTAATGTCAGGTAATGGAAGATAGGGCAATACGCCATTTCCATCACTATTTTGCTCTAAGATAACCTTGTCAGACTTACCTAAGATCTCTTCCATAGTTTCTAAATAAAGACGCGTACGCGTAACATCTTCTGCCAGCTGATATTCTTCTAAAATTTTCAAGAAGCGTTGTGATTCACCCGTCGCTTCGGCAATAACACGGTCACGATATGCTTCAGCTTCTTGAATGACTTTTGCTTCCTCACCACGTGCTTTACCTAACTGTTCATTTTTATAAAGCGTTGCTTCTTGTTGAAAGCGATCTTGGTCTTGTTGAGCACGCTGCACTTCTTCAAAAGCATCGGCTACTTCAGAAGGTGGATTTGCCCGCTCAAGCTGAACTTGTCTAACAATTATGCCCGCACCATATTTATCTAAGCCTTGCTGTGTAAGCACTTCTACTTCATCTGCCACACGTTGACGCTCTCTAGTACGAACATCTTCGGCGATCGATTGACCCACCACTTCACGCATCGCACTTTCAGCCATTAATCTTACAAGCTCATCAGGATTTTGTGTGTTGAATATATATTGTCTAGGATCACCTACTTGGTAAAGAACAGTGAAGCCAACATCAACAATGTTTTGATCGCTAGATAGCATTAAGCCATCGCTAGATCTACTTAGTCTGGTCTCTGCACCAATACTTAAACTACGCTCTGCAAGCGCATCTACAATTTCCACCCTTTCGATAGGCCAAAAATGAAAATTCAAACCCTCTGTTGATAATTCTTCCTTAGGCTTACCTAAGAAAATTTCTACGCCTAATTCTTGCGTTTGAACTCTATAAAAAGAATTGTAAAGCCATAAAGCAATCAAACCGATGATAACGATAAAGAAGAAGAATTTATTCTGATCTTGCTCATTGTTGTCACCACCATTAGGCAAAACTTTTTTAAAACGGTCTTGTGTTTGCTTCAACATTTCCTCAAAATCAGGCTGTTGATTATCACCGCCGCCTTTATTGCCGCCATTATTATTGCCTGATCCATTTGAGCCTTGCCCCCATGGGCCTCCGCTTCCTGGCTTCCAGCCATTATTTCCGCCATCATTGCTGTTCCAAGGCATATCTTCTCCTTTAAGGTCAGACGTTAGTTGCTAATCTATACTTATCTTAGCTAGGGATTATTCGAAAAATTTCAACACTATCTTATAAGTAAAAATATCCAGATATTCACATAAGAAAATCTAGACTTAAATACAAGCTAGTTTATGATTTCATTACAAAATTGAACACCTAAAGTAAATAGAGGTTTAAGCAGAATAGAATACTAAGTTAACGTTAAGCTCTTTTGTAGCTTTTCACAGTGTAATCAGCACTATCTTTTTCACTTGATATTGTCTCAAATTCTCTTTCTAGCTGCCAAGATTCTTTATTAAACTGCCAAAAGACATCGCCCCCAGGAGAAGCATGAATATGTGTTATGTGCAGGCAAGAGGCTTGACTTTCCAGTTGAGTGAAAAGATTGGCGCCACCAATAACCATAATTTCAGCTTCTCTATCTTCAGTTTTTATCAAGAGTTCCGCTTGCGCCAAAGCTTCATCGATGCTTGATACCCAAAAAACCTTTTCACTATTTTGCTTTCTTTTAGCATCGCGTGAAATAATAATATGTGGTCTGCCCGGCAAAACACCAGGTAAAGAGTCAAAGGTCTTGCGCCCCATAATCATGACGCGATTTTTTGTCCGCGCTTTAAATTGCTGAAGATCAGAGGGTATATGCCATGGCATGGCATTATCTTTACCGATAACACCATTTTCCGCTATAGCTACAATTAAAGTAATAGGATATGGAGTTTGCATCACATTACACCGAAACCGCAGCTTTAATATGCGGATCAGGATCATAGCCTTCAATAACAAAATCTTCGTAAGTAAAGCGCTCAATTTCCGTGCGCTCTTCTTCTATATAAAGACGCGGTAGTTTTTTTGGCGTTCTCTCTAGCTGTGTTTGTGCTTGGGTGATGTGATTTTGATAAAGATGAGCATCTCCTAATGTATGCACAAAATCACCAACGGCTAAATCACAAATATGAGCAATCATATGTGTGAGCAAAGCATAAGAGGCTATATTAAAAGGAACGCCTAAGAAAACGTCCGCCGATCTTTGATAAAGTTGGCAGGAGAGCTTGTCATTTGCGATATGGAATTGAAATAAACAATGGCAAGGTGGCAGCGCCATATCTTTCACGTCGGCTGGATTCCAAGCTGTTACAATATGACGGCGAGAATTGGGATTATTTTTTATCTGGCGTATAACCTGTTTTAATTGATCAATCGCTTCACCATTTGATGTTTCCCAGCTTCGCCATTGCTTGCCATACACAGGGCCTAGGTCGCCATTTTCATCCGCCCATTCATCCCATATGCGAACACCATTCTCTTTAAGATATTTGATATTCGTATCCCCCTTCACAAACCATAAAAGTTCATGAATGATCGATTTAAGATGGAGTTTTTTTGTCGTAACAAGCGGGAAGCCTTTTGTAAGGTCATAACGCATCTGATAGCCAAACACGCCTCTTGTGCCTGTCCCCGTTCTATCATCTCTATCAACACCATGATCTAAAATATGTTGTAATAATTCGTGATATTGCTGCACAAAATGATCCCTCTCCGTTCAAGCTATATTAATCAATTATCATAGATTGAAAGCACATAGAATGGTTTTCTTTGCATTTTCTACAAGCATTTTTCAGTTAGCTCTTTAAAAAACAGATCTAACATGCTAAATAAAAAGAGCTGGCAACAGCTATGGCGATAAACGAGTTTCGCAATAAACCATTCGGACCCGGGGGCGGTACCCGGCGCCTCCACCAAATTTTTATTCATTTGGGGGCGAAATAGGATCGACGAGGGTGTAAAGGAAATTTTTTCGTTCGGTATTGTACCACCGTTATCGGGCTGTTTTTATAGTTGCAAATGATAACTATGCTGAGGCACGTCTAGCTGCGTAACGCAGTGCGACATCCTCGTTTTAACTCCTTTGCCCTTGCAGGTAAAGGCGGGGT
>WTKA01000120.1 GCA_011524605.1 Hyphomicrobiales bacterium
TAAATTAAAACAAATTTAACCATTATTTTTGCGTATTTATTCATCTTATTTAAGTAAAATTTAAATAATTCTGCAGCAAAAGCCTTTAATGGTTGTGATGAAACCAACTAGCTAAATGCATTGACTGCTCATTTATGACACCCTATTTGTTGGATATCAGCTCATATTGATTGAAGCTTTCAAGCAAATATAAATATAAAAATTTAAACACAAGAAATGTGTCCTTAATAAAGGTATGAATATGCCTTGCAAAAGAAAAGGACATGAAATGGTTCAGTCAGTTGGTGCTAATTACTCAATTCTTGACTATTATAAAGATGTGCAAGCCAAACTTAATCAGCGCATGGAAAGTTGGGAAAATGGTGAAGTTCCCCCTTCTGATGATGAGTTAGAAACTTCCACCTCTTCTTTGGCTGAAACTACTGATACTGAAATGCTTGATGTGCCATTGCCTAACGATATGATTGCTTTTGCAGAAGCGATGGATAATTTTGCATCGCAAACGCCTTATTCCTATGAGGCGACGTCATTTTTAATCACGGCACAATCTTATATTGATACAGAAACAATTGTTCAAACTGCTGTTTATCGTGAAGCTAATCAAAAAGTTGGCTATACGGAATTCCAAGAGCTGGTCAATATGGATCCTGACCAAGATTTCCAAATTGATTATGATGAATTTAAGCGCATTATGAATTATTTAGCGGGCGGTGAAACGACAGCTTCTGAAGAGCAAGACCAAGAAATGTTTGCAGGGCTGGATAAAAATAGTGATGGCAATATAAGCCTTGTCGATTATTTTGCTTAAAGCCCTGAGCTTAAAATAGTCTCTTTTGATGGTACTTAGAAAAATATTTTTTGAGAAGTGAATTTTTTTATAGCATTTTTTCTCAATAAAAGCTATTTGCAGTAAAACGAAATTTATATGTGAGCTCATAATGACAACAGTATTGCTTGCCGTCTATCTAATTATTGTAATTGCTATGATTGGTTTAATCCTCATTCAAAAGTCTGAAGGCGGTGGCTTAGGCATCGGCGGCGGTGGCGGCAATAACTTTATGAATGCGCGTGGTACTGCAAATTTACTGACCAGAACAACGGGCATTTTAGCTGTTGGTTTCTTTGTTGTTGCACTTTCTCTTGCTTATATAAGTAAGCCACAAACAGGCAGTTCGTCTATTTTTGATGGATTGGAAACAGAAGGTGGCGATATTAATTTGCTTGAAGGACTGGAAAGCCTTGATCGTGCTCCAGAGCTTCCGCAGCTCCCACAGTCTCAGTAATTAATCCAAAAAATGAGTTTTAATGCTGGTTCTTCACAGTGCCAGCATTTTTTTTTGGGATATTTCCAAAAAATAATTTGCGAATCTCTCACTCCATGATGTATGCAGGAATCCCATGGCGCGATATATATTTATAACAGGCGGCGTGGTTTCGTCTCTCGGAAAAGGTTTAGCTTCTGCAGCTCTTGGGGCATTGCTTCAGGCGCGCGGATATAGTGTTCGACTTAGGAAATTAGATCCATATCTCAATGTAGATCCTGGAACTATGAGCCCTTTCGAGCATGGTGAAGTTTATGTCACTGATGATGGGGCAGAGACCGATTTGGATTTAGGCCATTATGAGCGTTTTACTGGCGTACCTACTTCCAAAGATGATAATATTACGACAGGGCAAATCTATTCTAACATTTTGCGTAAAGAACGCGAAGGTGGTTATTTAGGAAAAACCCTTCAAGTCATTCCCCATGTTACAGATGCGATTAAAGAATTCGTTCTGCATGGCAATGAAGATGTTGATTTTGTATTATGCGAAATTGGCGGCACTGTAGGTGATATCGAAGGCTTGCCTTTCTTTGAAGCTATTCGCCAATTGGGTAATGAGCTACCTCGTTTTGATACTGTTTTCATACATGTAACCCTTTTACCCTACATTAAAACAGCGGGCGAGCTTAAAACAAAACCTACGCAGCACTCAGTGAAAGAATTGCGTTCTATTGGCATTCAGCCTGATATTTTGCTTTGCCGTTCAGATTCGGAAATTTCAGCGGATGAACGGGCAAAATTAGCGCGTTTTTGTAATGTGCGCTCAGAAGCCATTATACCAGCCTATGATGCAGCCTCTATTTACGATGTTCCCTTGGAATATCATAAGCATGGCTTAGATGATGAAGTCTTAGCTGCATTTAATCTCCAAGAAGATGTGAGAAAGCCAGATTTAACGCCATGGCAGCAAATCTCGGACTGCATTCATAATCCCGAAGGTAAGGTCACGATTGCAATTGTGGGTAAATATACGGGCATGAAGGATGCTTATAAGTCCCTCACAGAGGCTCTTGTTCATGGGGGCATTGCCAATCGAATAAAGGTTGAACTTGACTGGATTTCTTCTGAGATTTTTGAGAGTGAAAATCCTAGCCCCCATCTTGAACATGCCCATGGCATTTTGATCCCAGGCGGTTTTGGCGAAAGAGGTGCTGAGGGTAAAATTAATGCGATTAAATTTGCAAGAGAGCGTAAAATCCCTTGTTTTGGCATTTGTTATGGTATGCAGCTGTCTGTTATTGAAGCTGCGCGTAATTTAGCGAATATCCCCAATGCCGCGTCTAGTGAATTTTCAGAAAATGGTGCACCGATTGTCGGATTGATGACAGAGTGGACGAAAGATAACGAGAAACAGTCTCGCTCTAAGCAAGGGGATTTAGGCGGAACAATGCGCCTTGGTGCTTATCCAGCGCATTTAGATGCAGATTCTTTGATTAATAAGATCTATGGCGCACCTTCTATTGAAGAAAGACATCGTCATCGTTACGAAGTGAATATGGATTATAAAGAAAAGCTAGAAGAGGTCGGGTTGAAATTTTCAGGCTCATCCCCTGATGGCCTTCTGCCAGAGACTGTAGAATATCCTGATCACCCTTGGTTTATTGGTGTTCAATATCATCCAGAGCTTAAATCCCAACCTTTAAACCCACATCCTTTATTTGCCTCTTTCATTGAAGCTGCAGTGGAACAATCTCGCTTAGTGTGATTGTCATTAATTCAGAGAGTGAACATGTCTCAAACGAATGAAACTATCCAGATTAAAAATGCTGTGTTTTCAAATGCAGAAAAATTTTCATTAATTGCAGGGCCATGCCAAATGGAATCAAAAGATCATGCTTTTGATATGGCAGGGCAGCTGAAAGATATTTGTGATCGCCTTGATATTGGCCTTGTTTATAAATCATCTTTTGATAAAGCCAACCGCACAAGCTTATCAGCCAGTCGCGGTCTTGGCCTAGATAAAGCTTTGGAAGTTTTTTCTGCGTTAAAGCAATCCTTTGACTTGCCTGTTATCACGGATGTTCATGATGCAAGCCAGTGCACTGAAGTGGCGACTATTGTTGATGTTATTCAAATTCCAGCTTTTTTATGTCGTCAAACAGATTTGCTTATTGCCGCTGCTCAGACAAAGGCAGTTATTAATATTAAAAAAGGGCAGTTTCTCGCCCCTTGGGACATGAAGAATGTCTTGGCTAAAGTGAATGATAGCGGCAATAAAAATGTGATGCTTACCGAACGGGGCGCAAGCTTTGGCTATAATACGCTTGTTTCAGACTTTAGAAGTTTGCCAATTATGGCAGAAACAAATGCACCTGTTATTTTTGATGCAACACATTCTGTCCAGCAGCCAGGCGGGCAGGGGACATCATCGGGTGGGCAGAGGCAATTTGTTGCTGCTTTATCTCGGGCAGCTGTCGCTGTTGGCGTTGCAGGCCTTTTCATTGAAACGCACCAAGATCCTGATAACGCGCCTTGCGATGGACCTAATATGCTCCCAATACAAGATATTGAAGCGATGTTAAGCCAGTTACAGATCATTGACGCTGCGGTCAAATCTTAATTTTTTACCACTTTTGTTTTTTGATAGTTGTTGCTCGATTTTTATTACAGTCTAG
>WTKA01000011.1:0-2061 GCA_011524605.1 Hyphomicrobiales bacterium
TAGGTATGAAATAAACAATAAAGGAAATAGATATGGCTGTAACATCCGTAAGTGACGCTACATTTCAAGATGAAGTGATTGCATCTGATAAGCTTGTGCTAGTTGATTTTTGGGCTGAATGGTGTGGGCCATGTAAGATGCTTGCGCCCTTACTTGATGAGATTGATGCAGAAATTGAAGATATCAAAATTGTGAAAGTTGATGTCGATGCCAATCCAAATGTCACAGTACAATATGGCGTTCGCGCTATGCCAACACTTATCTTGTTTAAAAATGGTGAGCCTGTTGGCACGCAGCAGGGTATGAAACCTAAAAGCTCGCTGGTTAGCTGGATTCAAAGCGTATAATTAATGTAAAAGCCGTAACATGTTTTGCGGCTTTTCTTTTTTCAAGGAACGAATAAATGATTACAGCAATATATGCAGGCCTCGCCGCACTTTTTACAATTTTTCTTATTTTTCGTGTGGTAAATATCCGCAGATCAGAAAAAATTTCAGTTGGCTTTAAAGATAATGATAATTTAGAACGGGCTATGCGTGTTCATGCAAATTTCATAGAAACAGCGCCTTTAGGTCTTTTTTTAATCCTACTACTTGAGCTACAAGATTTGAACAGCTTATTCATTCACCTTTTAGCGATTACACTACTCGCAGCACGCTTTGTGCATTTTCAAGGCTTTAAGAGTGAAGAAGCACCTATGAAATATCGTTTTGCCGGCATGGCGACTACAATCGGTGTCATAGGCATTTCTGCTATTATCAATATTATTCTTGGTATTTTATCTCAAATCTCCTAGGCTCAGGCCCCATCAATTTAGTCCATTCTGCACCAATAGATTTACACTGTGAACGGACAAGAAAGCGCAGGAACTACTGGTAATTTTAAGCTTTTTTGACGCATTCATGGTGTAAATATATAGTACTCTTTGGGTTTGAATTGAACAAAATTAATAGGTCTTAAGCCTAATAAGTAGCAATAAATATTTATTCGCAATTTTTTAAGAGAAATAATGAAAAAAATAAATTTAGCTCTCCAAGGCGGTGGCGCACATGGCGCTTTCACATGGGGTATATTAGATCGCCTGCTTGAAGAGGAAAAACTTGAAATAGCTGGCATTTCAGGAACAAGCGCTGGGGCTATGAATGCTGTCGCGCTCACAGATGGCTATGTTAAAAACGGCAAAGACGGCGCAAAAAAAAGCTTACGCAATTTTTGGGAAAAGATTAGCCAAGTTGCCGCTTTCAGCCCTGTTCAGCGATCCCCAATCGATAAATTTATGGGAAATTGGTCGATAGAAAATGCTTTTAGCTTTCAATGGTTTGACACACTGACACGCGCGGCCTCCCCTTATGATCTAAACCCTTTGAATTTTAACCCGCTCTTAGATCTCATAAAAAATGAAATCGATTTTGATTGCGTTAATCGATGCGATGTTTTTGATCTTTTCATCTCTGCGACCAATGTCAACACGGGGCGTGTGAAAATTTTTGATCGTAAAAGCTTAACTGCAGACATGGTCATGGCATCCGCCTGCTTGCCTCTAGTATTTCAAGCCATCGAAATTGATGGGGTTCCATATTGGGATGGCGGCTATATGGGAAACCCTTCTTTATTCCCCTTATACCATGCCAATAAATGTGATGATATTTTAATCATACAAATCAATCCGATTGAACGGCCAGGTCCGCCTAAAAATACAAGAGAAATAACTGATCGCATTAATGAAATTACCTTTAATGCTTCTTTATTAAGCGAACTTAGAGCCATTCACTTTGTCTCTCGATTAAAAAAAGAAGGCGTTTTACAAGACACATATTATCAAGACATCAAAATTCATATTATTGAGAATCAAAAAGAACTTAACCCTCTTGGTGCTTCTTCTAAAATGAATGCAGAATTGGCCTTTTTAGAGCATTTAAGAGAAATTGGGTATGAAACGGCGACATTGTGGCTTGAAAAAAATTATAAAGATATCGGCAATTCAAGCACAGTTGATTTGAAAAAAATGTTTGCGGGTCTAACCAAATAAGCGCTTTAGCAAGAAAATAATTACTCTTCACT
>WTKA01000011.1:2161-3925 GCA_011524605.1 Hyphomicrobiales bacterium
CTCTTCACTCTTTAAATCTTGAACCTAAAGCGTGAAGAGAGAAAATCTTAAAAATTAAAATGATTGTAAAATATAACGGCGATTGAGCGACTGAACAGGACGAGCATTATTCCCAAACAGCGCCGCAAAAGCTGCAATCTGCTCTTTAGAAGCAGTGATCGTGTTTTTCATAACAGTCCATGTGAAAGTTTCGGAGCAAGGCGGTGTTGCTTGGCTACCTTGATATCTAAAATAATCATTCATATTTTCTGGCATTAAAGCGCTCATATCAATATTACGGACTTCTGTTTTTTTCTCATCATTTGGCAAAGATGCCCATAATTTTGCTAATTCAGGATTTTGAACCCCCTCTTCGATCAAAATTGCAATGGCGGCTGACTGGCCTTCGTCATTTTGATAGATATATTGCAATTCCATAGCTGCCTTTTTGCCATCAATGCTGTGCTCTGCAGGATGATGAAAATCAAACTGAACAAGATTATAAGAAAGGTCATCAATTTTCAAAGCATCTTCTAATTGCGCAGTCATCACAAAGCTATTGCCATTGTTGACAAAATCACCAGATAAATAGGCCTGTGTAATTACCATTTCAGGCAGACCTGCGACAAGACCATTTGTCAGATCAACAGGCGATTGAGAGTGAGAAGCGCAAGCTGCATAATCATCACTTAACTTAGCCCAATCAGCAGCACCACTTTCTCCTTGATATTTCCAATCTTGCGCCTTGGCTGAAGCGATGGAAATAATCATCAGAGAAAAAATTGTCGCTATATATTTCATAATTACTGCTCCCCAAAAAGTCTTTTCTTTACTATGCAGACTATAACAATAAGAGCAAGCAAAAGCAGCGCCTGCCAATAGGAAAAGATAAAATTTAATAGTTTTTTTCAAAAATTTATGTCAATACCAAAGAATAATTTATTAAAAAGGAGATTTATATGCAAAACACAATTTCTAACGCCCAAGAAAGAATGATAATTGCACTTGATTTCCCTGAAATCTCCCATGCAAAATCCATGATTGAAACATTGGGGGATGCTGGAAAAATATATAAAATTGGTTTTGAAATGGTGTTATCAGGCGGATTAACACTTGCTGAAGATCTAGCATCGTCTGGTAACGATGTTTTTTTAGACATGAAATTACTTGATATTCCAAATACGATTGAAAAAGCGGCAGCAGCAGCGGCACGCCTTGGTGTCAAATTTCTAACCATTCACGGCTATCCTTTCGCCCTTGAAGCAGCGCGCAAAGGCGTTGATAGCGTCCCTGGTGCAAAAACAAAAATCCTTTCTGTCACCGTAATGACCTCCGTTTCTCAACCGCAATTAACAGCGGCAGGCTATAGCTGCACAACAAGAGAGCTTATTGAAAAACGCGCCCTACAAGCAATTGATTTAGGTATTGATGGCCTTATCCTATCAGCGCAAGACATTGAACCTTTAAGAGAAATTGTTGGCGATCAACTTCTTTTCGTCACACCGGGCATTCGCCCGCTTGAAGCGGATAATGGCGATCAAATGCGCGTTATGGATCCTAAAACGGCAATGCAAACGGGCAGTGATTATCTTGTTATCGGGCGTCCAATTACACAACATGCAGATCCACGCAAAGCAGCCATTGAGATCGCTCAATCCATGGCGGAAGGCATGGCACTTAGAAAAGACTAGGGTCTGAACTTAATACAGCAATTAGACTGCACAGCGAGATAATTTTTATAGTTTTAGGCGAAATTGATCGAATTGGCTAACTGCCAATGAGGAG
>WTKA01000068.1:0-1598 GCA_011524605.1 Hyphomicrobiales bacterium
CGTCAAAAAAGCTTGAAATTACCAGTAGTTCCAGCGCTTTATTTCCTGTTCATAGCGTAAATCTATCGGCGCAGAATGGACTAAATTAATAGATCCTGAGCCTAATTATTCCAAAGTATAAATTATTTCTTAAATTATGTTAAAGGTCTAAAAGCGCCGTCCTAAACCAATTCTAAAATTATTGGTATGTGATTGGGTTACCGCATTTGATAACACTTTAGTTTCATTATTACCAATATGTTGATTATGAAAATATTCAATTCTTGCAAAGCTCGTATTGGATAAACTAATCTCAGAGCCGATGCCAACTTGCCATCCAATTTTATTATTATAAAAAGACGGGCTAGCTTCCGTATATTCTTGATTTCTAGACACGGAAATACCCGCTAATAAATAGGTATATAGAGACTTATGAGGCAAGCTGCCCAAGCGAACTCTTGCAGTGCTAATAAGCTCTTCTTTTAGTGTGAATTGCTCATGACCTATTTCGTTGAAACTTGTGGCAATCTCTCCCTCTAGCCCTAGTGTTATCGATTGTTTAACATAGTTATAGCCAGCAGTCATGCCAAGGGTATGATAACCACTTCGTGAATGACTAGTTGTATCATTTGTAATTATTTTATGCGTGTAATGGCCTGTACCTAGCAACGTTGTAGCATAAAACCCATTCCAGATATCTTCTTCTTGCGTTTTATAATATTTTTCTTTGAGATTACGATCTATTTGCTTTTTTTGAGGCTTGTCTTCAAGGTCGGTCGCATTTGTTTGAAGTGAAAATAATAAGGATAGTAGGATGCTGAATGTGATACAAAATTTCATCATATTGATAACTGCCAAAAAATAAAAGTTGATAGTCAGAAATATAAATGAATTATGCTTAAGGGCGTTTTTAAGAATGGTTGCTGTTATATATATATGAGAATATTTGAATTTGTCCTATGGTAATTATCAGTAACTTCGTTATAACGACGTGTAATCAAGATAAACAAAAGTTGACTTTTAGTTAGCTTAATAAAATGTATAAATTTATTCTCTTATATCAATTTGATTGCGCGCGTCATTATGAAGTTTTCTTTTATAAATAACAAAATTTGCTACCTTGCGCTTGTTTGCTTCTCTTTTTGTTGTTTTTCTTTTCCCGCTCACGCTATAGGGCCTACCCTAGTTCTTGATATAAAATCAGGTCAAGTTTTACATTCCGAAAATCCAAGGGCGGTATGGCATCCAGCCTCCTTGACGAAGTTGATGACCGCTTACACTTTATTTCAAGAAGTGAAAATGGGGCGTATGACTTTAAATTCAAAAATTAAAATGACTTATGAGGCAGCAACAAAACCTCCAAGTCGATCTAATATTATGCCAGGGCGTGAATTTACATTAGCAAATGGCCTCATGCTTTTGATTGTAAAGTCTGCTAACGATGTTGCTGTTGCCCTAGCGCAGGCTAGCGCGGGCAGTGAGCAAGAATTTGCAAATCGGATGAATTGGTGGGCTCAAAAATTGGGCATGACAGATAGCTATTTTGTTAATGCTCATGGCTTGCATCATGAAATGCAACGCACCTCAGCAAGAGATATGGCCATATTAGGACAGGCAAT
>WTKA01000068.1:1698-12374 GCA_011524605.1 Hyphomicrobiales bacterium
AAGAGACGGCCTATACTAGCTTCTGACGCTTTTAATAGTGCTCAAATGCACAGTGTAGCTAGTCGTTGGGGGACAAATCATTTACCGAAGCAATATCGAAGGTTACAACCACCTCGTTCAAGGCCTCTCATGAGTGGACATGCCTTGATTAGACCTTAGGCGTTGTGAAAAATTACAAGCAAGTTTTCTTTAAAAGAACATGATCCTAAGAATTATAGGAGACAATCTTTATAAAATCTTTGATGTCGCTTGAGATATCTTCATTCTTCTTTTTTAAAATCTTCGAAGACTTGATTACCTCATTTGAAACATTGCGGGTTAGTTTAACTTTTTCTTGCAAACCTTGAATGCTTGAAACAACTTCATGGGATGCATTTTCCATGCTTTTTAAATTGTTAGAAATAGTGTTCACAGCTGAAGTTTGTTGGTTAACCGCAGTATCGACACTTTTTGCATTTTGAGATAGGGCATTAATACTATCGGATATTTCAACAATTGTCGTCACAACATCATCTATTTCAGAATGAATATTATTTATCACATTGGTAATTTCTTCTGTTGCAATGGAGGTTTGTGATGCTAGCTGCTTCACTTCCGCAGCAACAACAGCAAAACCTTTCCCAGCCTCCCCAGCGCGCGCCGCTTCAATCATAGCGTTAAGGGCTAATAGATTTGTTTGCTCTGTAACATCTTGAATTAAAGCAATAGCATCATTCACTTTCTCTGCTGATGACTTAAGCCCATTCACCCGTTCAACGGCGATATTCGAGCCTGATACGGTTTTATCTGTCCAGCGCGCAACATTTGAAAATTCACTTTTTACATAAGTGACAGATTCTGAAACCTGATGGATTGAATTAACAACGCCATCAACATTTGTCTGGGTTGTATGAACTGCATTGATCATTTTATCCGTAAAAGAGGAGGCTTCAGACGAAACATTATCAAGCTTTTGGGATACGTTGAGCATAATATCCGATGTTGAATTTAAATTTTCTGTTGTGTTTTGAGTATCTGCTTTAAATTTATTGATCGCTGTATTAACAGTTTGTGCACGGGCGATTTTTTCATCATTCTCTTGTGTCTGCTTTAAATGTTGTCGCTCTTTTTCAATACCGGCGTTAGAGAAGCTTTTTAATGAATGTGCTAACACACCAATTTCATCATGCCGGTTCAAATAAGGGATATTAATTGTCCAATCACCCATAAGTAATTTATTTGTTGCTTTGCTGAGGTTAGCCAGAGGGAGTGAAATTAAATGTCTTAAGAAAAAACCAAAGAAGACAAGCGAAATAAACATCAAAATGAAAGATGCCATTGTTGACCATTCTAAATAGTCGATGGCCTGTAACTGTTCTTGATGCATTTGATATTCAAATTTATGATAATTTTCTTGCAGGCTAGAGATTGCAAGATTGATAGCATCCCAATATTCTTTATGTTTTGCCCCTTTTAAATTTTCTCTATTTATTTGGCTAGAATTACTGTTTTTAATTTCTTGAATTTGACTTTGTAAAACATCATCAACCCATAAATTGAAAATTTCATAGCTTGATTCAACAAGCTTTTTGCTGTCTTCATCCTCAATTTCTTCTATGTGCCACAGGAGAACAGTTTTTGTGTTTTTTAAATTATTAAAATCTGTGACAAGATCATTATTTATAGAAATTTCGCCATTTTTTATGAGATTGGCAATATGGTGCCTAGGCTCATTTAATAGATTTTCATAATGGCTGAGCGTATTAAGGATTTCTACTGCTTTATTATTTGCAGTAATAGTTGTTCTTAGATTATTACTTTGATGAATTACAAATACCGAAAAGCCAATGAGCGGCATGAATATGAATATAAGCCCAATGATGAGCTTAGAAGAGATTTTTAATCTTTTCATCTAACTGTAAACCTGCAATCATTTTATTTCTATGTAACGAGTATAAATAAAATCTATTGCATAGTTCTTAAAATAAAAATTATTTAAAATTTTTGATAAATCTTGCTTTTATATGGTTGTTATTAAGCTATATATTTATTCATAGAAAAGAATATCAAATCCCTCTTGAAGGGTTTTTAAATTTATTCTCTTATAAGTTTTTACGAAAAAAGCTATTAATTTTTCTGCTAAAACATATTAGGTGGCAGATCCTAACATCATTTTGGCCAACAAAAGTCGGTTGAATTTTAGCTGGTTTGCGAGTGTTTTTCTTTAACATAGCCCTCTTTTATAGTTTTCTTGGAAGAAAATAATTAAAAAAATCAGATTTATATCAAAAGTAAGAAATTGCACTAGACTTCTGTTACCAGCCTTTGTTAGGTTTTATATACCATTTAACATTATATTTTTTTAACTTTTGTTAAATGGTCTATGTATTGGGAGGAAAATTACATGGATCGTCGTAAATTTCTAAAAACGGCAGGTGTCGCATCGACAGCAGCTGCCGCATCAACATTAGCAACACCAGCTCTCTCTGCAGGTCATGAAAAGCTGACAATGGTAGCAACCTGGGGGCGCAGCCTTGCTGGCGTGTTTGATGCTGCGCAGCATGTTGCTGATAGCGTTAATGCTATGTCTGGGGGGACGTTAGAAATTGAAGTTAAAGCTGGTGGCGAACTCGTTGGGCCATTAGATGTGTTTGACGCTGTAACATCTGGTCAGGCTGATATGTATCACTCAGCTGACTATTACTTTATGGGACAGCATCCAGCCCTTGCTTTTTTTGCAACAGTACCTTTTGGCATGACGCAAACGGAGCTCAATAATTGGTATTACCATGGTAATGGTCAAGCATTGCATCATGAAGTGGGAGAGATTTTTGGCCTTAAATCATTTCTAGCAGGTAGTACGGGCGCTCAGGCGGGCGGCTGGTTCCGTAAGAAAATAACAAGTCCAGAAGATTTTAACGGTCTTAAATTCCGCATGCCTGGCCTTGGCGGTAAAGCATTAGGTAATTTAGGCGCTTCTGTTCAGAATATTCCGGGTGGTGAGGTGTATCAAGCGCTTGCATCTGGCGCAATTGATGGGACGGAGTGGATTGGTCCTTGGGCTGATGAAAAAGCTGGTTTCCAAGAAATTACAAAATTTTATTACCCAGCTGGCTTCCACGAGCCTTCTCTTTCTCTTGCTCTTGGCATTAATCTTGACCGCTTTAATTCTTTAAAGCCTGAGCATCAGAAAATGCTTGAAGTTGCAGCGGCGGAGACGAATATATGGAATCTCTCTCAGTTCCTTATGAATAATGGTGCTGCTTTAGAGCGCCTAAAAGCTGCAGGTGTAGAAGCCTTAGAATTTCCTGACACTGTTTGGGATGCATTTGGTGGAGCAACGCAACAGGTTTATGATGAATTCATGGCTGACGACCTCTTTAAGAAAGTCTTTGATGATTATCGTGGCTCTATGCAGGCATCATCTGGCTGGTTAACCCAGTCTGTTGGGGCATATCGTGCCCAACGTGACCGTGTTTTAGGTCTTTAATTCATACAAATTGAGTTTATGTTTAGAGCGCTACTTAGGTAGCGCTCTTTGCTAAATAAAATAGTTTATTTATAGATCGGCCTTTTATAAAAGGTCTAATATCTGCTGCATTTTTATAAAATGTGAGCTGCAGAAAGGTATTGCTTATGGAAATGGTGATGTTCATAATTAATGGCCTAATAAATGGATTGCTAGATATTCCTCATGGCTTATACAATCTTTTATTGGTTGTTATTGATCTTATGAGATGGCCTTTTGTAGCCCGAGAAGAGCTTATTTTTTTCGATATGAAATGGGTGGTACAAGTCATCTATTATGGTGGCAGTAAGCAATTCCTCTTTGCTATTGTTGATTTAGCATTAATCATTTTAATTGCGGGGCTCATTCGACGTCAACTTCTATGGGGCTTTGTTAAAGCAATTGATGGCTTTTCTGTTATGGTGGGCAGAATTGCCGCTTGGGCTGTTTTGCTCATGGTTTTACAACAAGTCATGATTATCTTCTTGCAAAGGCTTTTTAGGGTTTCTGAAATTGCCATTCCGCCTTATTGGGAGTTTTTTCTTGTCGCAGACGTCTCTTGGTATGCAGATGAATTAAAATTATTTAATGCGATTATTGTTTGTCTTTGCGCCGCCTATACTTTTGTGCAAGGGGGACATGTGCGTGTTGATCTTGTTTACGGCATTGTCAGCTGGCGTACCAAAAAATATATTGATGCAATCGGCTCAATAATATTTGTATTGCCTTTTATGGCAATTATTTGGTTGTTTGGCTGGTATTATTTATGGCGCCATCTTGTTATTCCAAAAGTATCGGCCAATGATAAGCTTATCATGCTAGAGCGCAAATCTAAAATTATGAAATGGTCAGTAGAGACCTTTAGCTTTTCGCCAAATGGGTTTGATGCCTATTATTTATTTAAAGTATTGTTGGTGTTGTTTGCAGCAATGATGTTTTTGCAAGGGCTATCCTATTTTTACAGAAATATATTGGAGCTTATTGAAGGGCAGGAAAAGCATGACCCTGACTTTAGCAAGCATTCTGATGATAGTATCGCGCCTAGTACGGCATAAAGAGACAAGGTAAATTAATATGTTTTTTGGTTTAGATGGCGTCGAAATTGGTCTAATAGTCGTATTTCTATCTTTATTTAGCGGCATTATGACAGGCTATCCCGTTGCATTTGCTATTGGTGGCGCTGCAATCTTCTCATTTGTTATTTTAGCAGTTTTGGGGGATTCAGGCTTTTTACTAAAAGAGGCAATTGATACACAGTCATTACAATATAAAGCTTTGATTGATGCGGGCTTAAGGAAAGCCGATATCTCGCTATTTAGATATCCGGAATTGCCAACTGTCATGGTGCCTCTTTTTGAAGGGGGCTCTGTACAGGCTATAAATAGAACATTGTCTTTCATTGTGAACAGGATTAATGAACGCGTATTGGCAGGCCCTGCTATTGAGACGCTTCTTGCCGTTGCCATGTTTGTTTTAATGGGGATTGCTTTAGAAAGGTCAAAAATTGCTAATGATCTTTTAACAACAATGGCGCGCGTCTTTGGTCCATTGCCAGGAGGGCTCGCGGTTTCTGTCGTTCTTGTGGGTGCTTTTTTAGCAGCATCAACAGGCATTGTTGGCGCAACTGTCGTGACGATGGGGCTGTTATCTCTTCCTACAATGCTGCGTAATAAATATTCACCTGAATTAGCAACAGGGGTGATCGCTGCCTCTGGCACATTAGGGCAAGTTATTCCCCCTTCTATCGTTATTGTTCTTTTAGGGACGCTTGCGGGAGATTTATACTCAACAGGGCAAGAGCATAGGGCAAGGGAAGTGGGCTGTTCTGATGCTTTGACTTATTTAGGGGAGGCGGCGGTTCTTTCCGTTGGCACTCTTTTTAAAGCGGCAATTTTGCCAGGGATTTTTTTAGCCTTTTTATATGGGCTCTATGCGTTTGGTTATGCATTATGGAAACCACAAAAAGCACCTCCTGTTTTCTTTGATGATGATGGTGGTTCAACAACATCTAGAAATCATAAGCTTATGTGGTTCTTGGGCGTGCCAATTGCTTCAATTTTATTTGTAGTATTTGCCAATGTCTCTGGCGTTGCCGGTGGGCAGTCGATTGTTTTTCAATCATCAGCCTCTGCAGTTACAGCACCAGAACTAAGAACCAATGTTTCTGAAAGCTGCAAAATATCTATGATAGAGCTTCATGGTCAAGAAAAATGGGATCGTAGTGTTGTTCAGCAAGAAAAATTTGCAGAATATAATCTTTCAAAAGGCAAAAACGAAGAGAATTTTGATAATCCTACTGAAGAACAAATTAAAACTGCTGTGAGCAATGTTTCTCCTCTTTCAATGTCCTTAGTTATCGTTTTGCTCGTGTCTAGCCTGCTCTTAACAACAGCTTTCGGTGTGCGACCCCTTTATGATAGAAAGCCGCTTCTAGTTGGTGGGCTAAGTATTGGCCTTGTGTTGATATTAGATTATTTATTTGTCAATCCGTTAACAACATCAGGAACAGCTTTACTCATATATGCTTTGCCTTTCTTAGGGATAATTTATGGGTTAAGTAAAGCTTTCCCAAGGCTAGGTGAAGTGGATGTCCTGCGTGTTGTATTCCCGCCGTTAGTTCTCATTATCGCTGTATTAGGGTCTATATTGGGAGGCATTACAAATCCAACGCCTGCGGCAGCATTAGGAGCTGCTGGTGCGATTATGCTTGCAGCCCAAAGGCGTATGGCTGAACAGCAAAATAAATGGGGGCAAAAAGCGATTATTTGGACGACTTTTGCTATCATTATCCTTCTATTGCTAGGGGTGAATTTTGATTTGAGAAGCGGTATTGAAGTTATTACGACCGAAAATAAGATTGCAACGATTTTTGCTGAAATTGCTTATGTGTTTGTTGCTTCTGGTCTTTTCTTTGCCTGTTGGGTTTTATTTAAAGATAAGCTTTTGACGCCAGTTGTAGAAGAAACAGCTAAAGTAACATCAATGGTATTTGCCATTCTCATTGGCTCGCAAATGCTGAACTTGGTGCTTATTTCTTTTGGCGGGGAGCATTATATCCAAGATTTTTTAAAAGCGTTTGATGATGAGTGGACAGTCTTTTTATTGGTTATGGTGATCTTATTCATCCTTGGTTTTGTGTTAGATTTTCTTGAAATTATCTATATTGTTATTCCCATTGTAGGGCCGGTTATTTATGGTGGATCGCTTGATCCTAAATGGGTTACCATTATGATTGCGATTAATTTGCAGACGTCATTCTTAACCCCGCCCTTTGGCTTTGCTCTTTTCTATTTAAGAGGGGTTGCGCCAAAATCTGTAACAACAAAACAAATCTACAAGGGCGTGCTGCCCTTTGTGGGTATACAAGTGATTGGCCTTGCTATTTTATGGGCTGCTCCATCCATTGTTACTATTTTGCCAGACTTATTCCCCGGCTCATAAATCATTATATAATGCAAGAAGCCCTGTTTTAACGGGGCTTTTTTTTTGCTATATGGTTTGATATAAATATAATTACGACGTTAAGAGCCATCATTGCAGTCTAAAGCCCCAAATGCATTCACTTATAATCCGCCCATACAGGCGTTAGATATTGTTTATGAAGACCCTCATATTTTGGTTGTTAATAAACCAAGTGGTTTGTTAACTGTGCCCGGCAAGCCAGAAGCCCATAAGGATTGTTTGGAGGCGCGTTTAAAGAACCAATATCCAGCTTTACTAACAATCCATAGATTAGATATGGATACATCAGGCTTGATGGTCTTTGCTCTAAATAAAAAAGCGCAATCCCATATTGGTAAGCAATTTGAAAAACGATATGTGAAGAAGGAATATCAAGCGCGCATATGGGGTATTCCTAGCCAAAATGAGGGGGATATTGATTTACCTTTGCGTTGTGACTGGCCAAATCGCCCGATGCAAATGGTTGATTTTGATCAAGGTAAACAGGCATTAACCCATTGGCAGATCGATAAAAAATATTCAAATTTTGCTGATGTCATACTCGAGCCTGAGACAGGGCGTTCACATCAGCTTAGAGTGCATTTAAAAGCGTTAGGCCATCCTATTTTAGGCGATAATTTATACGCCCATGAAGAGGCATTAAAAGCATCTTCCCGTTTATGCCTGCATGCCTCATCGCTGAGTTTTTATCACCCTGAAGGTGGAAAATGGATGGCGTTTACAAATTCAATAATATTTTGAAGGTGAAGCTTTTGCTTTCCTCTATTGATAGTCAATGTTCAAGGTAAAATCTTAAACCAGCGGCACCACATCAGCACCCCACATGATATAACCAACATCAGCAAGTTCAGTGGAAACAGAAGAGGTTTTAAATGTGCCCGTAGCATAGATAGGCTCCCATGTATCATCCATAATAAAAGGCGTTATAGGCTGGACGAGCACAAGCTGGTTAGGCGGGGGCGGTGGCACATGAATACAAGCGCCAATAAAGGGAACAAGCAAAAATTCTGATATAGCCTCTCCACGGAAGCCAACGGGCACGACATAGCCCGGCAATTTAATCCTTTCATCATTATAATCTTCGACCATGCTATAGGGAATTTCAGGGGCTTCAAAAGGAAAAGCACCTAAGCTATCACCATGGGACATGGCACTTAAATCATTCAAAGTTTGTTGAATAATTTCTCTTTCTTCCATGGGAACAAGGTCTTCCCATTTTAAGCTTAGAGCACTGGGATCAGCCGTCTTTTTATCTGCTAAAAAAGAAAAAGCGCCAACACCAGCGGCTGCCCCTAAGCCTAACCCGCCTAGAATTGCTAAGCGCCTTGATATTTCTTTTTTGCTCATGCTGAATTCCTTAAATTTAATTTTATGTTTTTATTGACAAGCCATCACTGATTGAAAAGCGATAGGCACGATAACAGGGTATTATACTAACAAATAGTGCTGCAAAAATCACTAATGGGATAATCAACAATTCGTTAGAGCTTAAAACGCTAATGGGGATATAAATGCCATAGGCTGCATCAATGAGCGGTTGTGCAATGAAAAGAAGGACATAAAGTAAAGCAATTGCAAATAGTGCTGCGATGATCGTCATGAGTAATGCTTCTAGGGCAAAAAGGCTGGAAATAAACAGGGCTGGCGCGCCTAGACTACGTAAAATTGCCATTTCCCGCCGTCTTTCTGATAGGCTTGCGAGCATCATGGCACTCATGCTAAATAGCGCAATGATAATGACTAAAATAGATACGCCGATGAGCGCCTTTTCCCCTAAACCAACAATGGACCAAAGCTGTTGTAGCGCTACACCTGGCAGGATAGCCATTAAGGCTTCTTGCTTATAATTATTAACGCTTCTTTGAAAGGAGAAGATTTTCAACCTTGATTTCATACCTACAAGGGCGGCTGTAATGGCTTTTGGAGGCAATTCCATTGCTTCTAAGTCCGCTGTGGTGAGGTTTGATTTAACCTGTATGCCTGTTTGCCAATTGATATGAATAGCTTCAATTGCTTTTAAACTAACAATCACAGTCCTATCAACGGGTGTACCTGTTTTATTTAAAATGCCAGCGACTTTAAAAGGACGATCCGTATGATCTGTGAAAGAGGCGAGGCCATGGGAAATAATAATCTCTTGACCCACTTTATAATTTAATTTTTTAGCGACATCAGCACCAATATAAGCATCAAACAGCTTTGTGGTCAGCTCGCCTTCACGAAACGAGAGAGACTGGCCTGAACGATATTTATAGCGGTCAAAATAGTCATGGGTTGTGCCCATAACACGAAAACCCTTATGGCTATCCCCTAAGGAGATTGGCACAGTCCATGCAACATCGGGATGTTCTTTTAATTCAAGATAGCTTTTCCAGCTCATATTATTAATTGCATCACCCATGCGAAACACAGAATATAGAAGAAGCTGGATAGAGCCTGAGCGAGCGCCAATAATTAAATCCGTATTGGATATGGTATTAATAAAGCTTGTTTTTGCCCCATGCCTGACTTTCTCAACCATCAATATAAGTAAGATAGAAAGGGCAATTACAGCAATTGTTAAGCTAACTGTGAGCCATCGGTTCATGAGAGATTTGATTGCATGGCGGATAAAGATCATGAGGCTTGCCTCACAGTCTGGCAAATATCATGCAAGTCAATGCTTTCATCGAATTTCGAGCTTAACCTTTTATCATGACTAACCATGATCAAAGAAGCCTTTATTTTGTTAACTTGAGAAAATAAAAGATCTAAAAATAGGCTTTGACTATTTTCATCAAGGGCTGATGTGGGCTCGTCAGCGATAATCAATTTAGGTTTATTGATAAGTGCTCTTGCAACCGCAACCCGTTGTTGTTGCCCAATACTTAATTCAGAGGCGCGCGCCTTTAAGACTAAAGAGGGCTCTAAATCGAGGTTATCGGTGATCTCTAAAATATGATTTTTCCATTCAGCTTTTGGGCATTGATTATGATCCGCAAAAGCTAAAGCAAGTTCTATATTTGAATAAGGGGTTGTGAAGGGGATTAAATTTAATTGCTGAAATATAATACCAAGCTTATTGGCGCGAAAGCGATCTTTAGCTCGGCTTGTTAGTTGCGTAATATTTTGATTATCAATCCAGATATTACCAGCTTGTGGGCTATTCATGCCTGTTATCAAACTAAGAAGAGTTGATTTGCCAGAACCACTGGCACCATAAAGGAAAATGGTTTTTCCATTCTTTACTTCAAATGAAGGCACACTAAGAGTAAATGTAGACTTAGCCTTCCACTGGAAAGCTAAGTCTTTAATATCAACGATTAAGTCATTTTCTATTTTTTGCATAAGCAAATTTTGTCAGATTTTATAGATCAAATTTGTGATTATCTTTTGTTAATTCTACTTTGCCGCTTCCTTTTTGCGTTGCAATTTGAACTGAAAGTTTTTCTGCATTAGGGAAAGTTTCAAAATAGTTGGTTGAGATTTCTGTTAGGCTATCCATATTTTGGCAAGTGAAAGAATATTCTGTATGGAATTCTAAATGCTCTGATTCTTTAGCTTCATCATGTTTTTCATGCGCGTGGTCGTCATGCGCGTGTTCGTCATGTTTTTCATGCGCGTGTTCGTCATGTTTTTCATGCGCGTGTTCGTCATGTTTTTCATGGTCGTGGTTGTCATGGTTTTCATGTGCGTGATCGTCATGTTTTTCATGAGCGTGGTCATCGTGTTTTTCATGAGCATGGTC
>WTKA01000024.1 GCA_011524605.1 Hyphomicrobiales bacterium
CTCAGGACTTGATTATTTAGTCCATTCTGCACCAATAGATTTACACTATGAACAGAAAAGAAAGCGCAGGAACTACTGGTAATTTCAAGCTTTTTTGACGCATTCATGGTGTAAATATATGGTGCCTTTTAGGTTTGAGTTAAAAGCATCATTTGTCAAAAATAAAGTTTCAACAATAGCAAAACGATGATTTTACTTTATTTTCATCCACCTAATAGTTTTAATTCAAACAGAATTGAACAAAATAATCACGTCCTGAACCTAGCCAGTTTTTATTTTATCGATAGGCACCGGGCTATATTCATATTTGAAAAATAAAATAATTTCAGATAATGTCATTAAAATTTTATAGAATGGTAATGTGAAAATGACAATTGCTCTTTTTGCTGGTAGTTTTGACCCGATTACAAATGCGCATATGGCGCTGCTAAAATCAGCTTGTCAGATTTTTGAACAGGTCTATATTGGTTTTGGTATTCACCATGAAAAAAAGGGGTTTTTAAGTCCAGAAGAAAGAAAAGAACTCATTATAGCTGCGGCGCGAGAATATAATCTGAATAATTTTAATGAGCAGAATATTGTTCAGTTTGATGGCTTACTTATTGACGCTTGCAAAGATGTTCGCGCAACTACAATAATCAGAGGGTTGAGAACAGCATCTGATTTTGATTATGAGATTGGCATGTCAGATATGAATCGCGCGATGGCGGAGGATATAGAAACGATTTTCTTAACAGTACCAGCGCCATATAGAGGCATTTCTTCTTCTTTAGTGCGTCAAATTGCTAAAATGGGTGGGGATTTCTCATCTTTTGTCCCTTCCTGCGTTGCTCAAAAGCTAAATTCAATGTAAGAACCCGGAAATAATATATTTAAATTGAAAGTGATAAAAATGGTTGATCTAAAAGATCCTGAAAATACGTTGATCATGGAAACCTCAAAAGGCACAGTTACGATTGAAATGCGCCCTGACCTTGCCCCCAACCATGTTGCGCGCATTAAAGAGCTTGTTGAACAAGAATTTTACGATGGTATCATCTTCCACCGCGTCATTGATGGCTTCATGGCGCAAACAGGCTGCCCGCATGGCACAGGAACTGGTGGTAGTGGTCAAAATATTAAAGCAGAATTTTCAAATGAAAAACATGTGCGCGGTACATGTTCTATGGCGCGCGCAGCGAGCCCTGATAGTGCGGATAGCCAATTTTTCATCTGCTTTGATACAGCACCATGGCTAAATTCTCAATATTCTGTATGGGGTCAAGTCATCGATGGTATGGATGTGATTGATACGATTGAAAAAGGTGAGCCTGTAGCAAACCCTGATAATATTATCTCGATCCGCTTAGCTGCTAGCTAAACGATAATCGTTTAACATTTGAGAATTTATCGTGCGTGTTGATGATTTTGATTTTCTTCTACCAGAAGAATTAATTGCTGTTGATCCTATTGAACCGCGCGATGCTTCTCGAATGCTTTGCGTTTCACCTCGTAAAGAGCCTACGATAAAAGATCAAAACTTTCGGGATTTACTCACTCTGCTTAATCCCGGTGATTGCCTAGTATTTAATGATACAAAAGTAATCCCCGCCCATATTACAGGTCTTCGAATTCGCGGTGAAAATGCAGCCTCCATTCAATTTAACCTAAATAGGCCTTTGCCTGATGGAAGTTGGTCCGCCTTTGCAAAGCCTGCGAAAAAACTTAAAGAAGGCGACCTTGTCCAATTTAACGATGATGTTAAAGCGCATATTGTAAGCAAAAAAGATCGAGGCGAAGTGATATTAAGCTTTGATGTTAAAAATGCAGATCTTTTTGATATTTTCAGCCAAATTGGATCAACACCGCTCCCCCCCTATATTGCTTCTAAACGCAGAGCTGAGGACTTGGACGTTAATAGATATCAAACCGTTTTTGCTGATAAACCCGGTGCAGTAGCCGCGCCAACTGCAGGGCTGCATTTTACGAATGACTTTATCGAACAGCTCAAAGCTAAGGGTGTCATTATCACTTATGTCACATTGCATGTAGGCGGCGGTACTTTCCTACCTGTTGCTGTTGAAGATACAAAAGATCATCATATGCATGCTGAATATGCAATTTTAACAGATAAAACAGCGCAAATCATCAATGCAACAAAAGCAGATGGCAAGCGCGTCATTGCAACAGGTACAACAGCATTACGCGTGTTAGAAAGCGCGGCTCAAAAAGATATGATGAAGCCTTTTGAGGGCGATACAGATATTTTCATTGAGCCTGGCTATCAATTTAAATGCGTGGATGCTTTAATCACGAATTTCCATCTTCCACGCTCAACCCTTTTTATGCTTGTCAGTGCTCTTTGCGGTACTGATCTTATGAAAGAAGCTTATGCCCATGCAATTGCCGAAAAATACCGTTTTTTCTCATATGGCGATGCCTGTTTTTTGGAGCGATGAATGAAAACACATAACTTTACGGTTAGCCATACCAGTGGAAAAGCACGCCGTGGTGTCATTAAAATGCGCCGAGGTGATATTCAAACCCCTGCCTTTATGCCTGTAGGAACTGCAGCAACCGTAAAAACGCTCACAACTGATATGGTTCAATCAACGCGAGCAGATGTTGTTTTAGGTAATGTCTATCATTTGATGTTGCGCCCTGGAGCGGAAAGACTAGATCGGCTAGGCGGATTGCATGAATTTATGCAATGGGAAAAGCCTATTTTAACCGATTCAGGCGGCTTTCAAGTTATGTCTTTGGCAAGCTTGCGCAAGCTAACGGAAAAAGGCGTTACATTTCGCTCTCATATTGATGGGTCAAAGCATGAGCTAACCCCTGAGCGTTCTATTGAAATCCAAATGCTACTTGATTCTGATATTCAAATGCAGCTTGATGAATGCATTGCTTATCCTTGCACTGAAGAGGATGCAGAGCGCGCAATGGAACTCTCTTTGCGATGGGCGCAAAGATCAAAAGACGCTTTCGGAGACCAACCTCATCGCCGTTTACACGGTATTGTACAAGGTAGTGTCTTTCCAAAACTGCGTGAAAAATCTGTTGAAGCCCTCACAAAAATGGATTTTGATGGCTATTCAATCGGTGGGCTTGCAGTTGGTGAAGGCCAAGAAGTTATGCTCGATGTTTTGGGCATGACCTGCCCTATTTTACCTATCGACAAGCCACGCTATCTTATGGGTGTAGGGACGCCAGATGACTTAATTTCATCCATTCAACAAGGCGTTGACATGTTTGATTGCGTTATGCCAACCAGAGCAGGCCGTCACGGATTAATTTACACAAGATTTGGTAAAATCAACCTCAAAAATGCTTATCTAGCAGAGCAAAAAGACCCCGTTGATGCTGAATTAGGTCCTTGCGAGGCTGCGACACGCTATTCACGTGGCTATCTTCACCATCTATTCAAAGCAAATGAAATTTTGGGCATGGTTTTAGCCAGCTGGATTAATATTGCTTATTATCAGCAACTGATGGCAGATGCACGACAAGCAATTGAAAATGATTGCTATGATGAATTTGTTCTTGAACGCAAAGAACAATGGGCAAAAGGCGATCCTCTTAAACCGCAAAAATAATATTTTCCAGAGGATTTTCCTTAGAAGTATTAGGATCGCTATCGTTTTTGTTTGCACTCACGACAATTCGCAGCGCTCATGTCTCCGTGAAGGCGGGGCAAACGCCCTGACGTGCAGTCGCACTTGTATGAGTGCCATAAAATCTTACTACAACACTTTTTCCCGGAATTTCGACAGAAATACCCGGTATCACTATCCTTTTTGTTTGCACTCACGACAATTCGCTGCGCTCATGTCTCCGTATGGCGGGGCAAAAGCCCCGAAATGCAGTCGCACTTGTTTGAGTGCCCATAAAATCTTACCCCAACACTTTTTCCCGGAATTTCGACAGAAATATCCGGGAT
>WTKA01000159.1:0-26592 GCA_011524605.1 Hyphomicrobiales bacterium
GCAGCTTCTTCGCTTGCAGCCCCTTCTTTTTTCATTAACACGGCTCACGCTTATACAAATGCGCCAAAAGGTGACACAGTTACGCTCGGCTTTAACGTACCTCAAACCGGCGCTTACGCGGACGAGGGTGCGGATGAATTGCGTGCTTATCAGCTTGCTGTTGAGCATATTAATGCTGGTGGCGGCGGCATGCTGGATACGTTTAGCTCGAAAGCTTTAACTGGCGGCATTAATGGTAAAAAAGTTGAATTTGTTACAGGGGATACCCAAACAAAGTCTGATGCTGCGCGTGCTTCTGCTAAGCGCATGATCGAAAAAGATGGCGCTGTGATGATTACAGGCGGCTCATCTTCTGGTGTGGCAATTGCTGTGCAAGGTTTATGTCAAGATGCTGGTGTGATTTTCATGTCAGGTCTGACCCATTCAAACGATACAACAGGTAAAGATAAACGTGCTAACGGCTTCCGTCACTTCTTCAATACGGAAATGTCTGGTGCTGCGCTCGGCCCTGTGCTCGAAAGCCAATTTGGCAAAGACAGAACTGCTTATCACCTCACCGCTGATTATACTTGGGGTTGGTCACAAGAAGGATCGATCAAGAAATATTCAGAAGCTCTTGGCTGGAATACAGCAGCAGCAGTTCGTACGCCGCTAGGCGCTGGTGATTTCTCACAATATATCACGCCAGTTTTAAATTCTGGTGCAGACGTTCTTGTTCTAAACCATTATGGTCGTGATATGGTGAACTCGCTCACACAAGCGGTTTCCTTTGGCCTTAGAGACAAGCAAGTAAACGGCAAGGATTTTGCAATTGTTGTACCGCTTTATTCTCGTCTCATGGCTCAAGGTGCCGGTGAGAATGTGAAAGGCATTTACGGCTCGACAAATTGGCATTGGTCATTACAAGATGAAGGCTCAAAAGCCTTTGTTCGTGCTTTTGGTGAGAAATATGGCTTCCCGCCATCACAAGCAGCACATACATGCTATTGTCAAACTATTCTTTATGCAGATGCCGCACAACGCGCTGGCACATTTAAACCATCAGGTGTTGGTGCTGCATTAGAAGACTTTGACTTTGATGGTCTTGGCAACGGCCCAACAACATATCGTGGTGCTGATCACCAGTGCTTTAAAGATGTATTGGTTGTGAAGGGTAAAGAAAACCCAACTTCTAAATATGACGTCTTAGAAGTTGTAGAAGTAACGCCTCGTGAGCAAGTTGAATATCCAGCTGATATGCTTGGTGGTGAACTTGGTCCGTATAACGACGGCGCATAATTTCATAAATTAAAATTACCTGAATAGAAAAACTATCGTCTGCTAACATAAATCTTAGCAGGCGGTAGATTAGCTATAACTATATGAGTGGTGGAATGGATTCTCTTTTATTACAAGTATTAAATGGGCTGGATAAGGGGGGCGCTTATGCCCTCATTGCTTTAGGCCTGACAATTATCTTTGGAACTTTAGGCGTCGTGAACTTCGCTCATGGCGCTTTATTTATGTTGGGCGCATTTTGTACTGTTGTTTTAAACACTTTGCTAAAATCAAGCTTTCAAAGCGCTGAACCTACAGGTGTTGATTTCCTTGGTCGCCCCAGCTTTGATGATATTTTATATGTAAACCACTGGTTTGGTGAAAATGTCGGCAATTTCATTGTAGATTGGGCCGTTCCCCTCTCAATTCTCATGGCAATTCCTGTCATGTTGATTGTTGGTTACACAATGGAACGCGGCCTTATTCGTCATTTTTACAAGCGGCCCCATGCTGACCAAATTTTGGTGACCTTTGGTCTTGCGATTGTGTTGCAAGAGATTATAAAGGGCTATTTTGGTGCAAACCCTATTCCAATTCCTGCCCCTGATGCTTATGCTGGCGTATTAGACATTGGCACCTATTTTGGTTTTGAACCTGGTGCTGTTAGCTATCCAGCGCGTCGATTTGTTTATTTTGCTTTCTCTGTTGTTGTCATATCTGCTGTTTTTGCTTTCTTACAATTCACCACTTTTGGTATGGTTGTACGTGCTGGGATGGCAGATAGGGAAACAGTTGGCCTCTTAGGCATCAATATCGATAAAAGATTTACAACAGTCTTTGGCATAGCCGCAGTTGTTGCCGGACTTGCAGGTGTGATGTACACACCTATTCTTTCACCTGATTATCATATGGGCATGGATTTCCTAGTCTTAAGCTTTGTTGTTGTTGTTGTTGGGGGCATGGGTAGTTTACCTGGCGCTGTTCTTGCAGGCTTTTTACTCGGTATTTTACAAAGCTTTGCCTCTATGAATGAAGTCAAAGCGATATTACCTGGCATCGACCAAATTATAATTTACCTCATTGCCGTCATTGTCATTCTCGTGCGTCCGCGTGGCCTCATGGGTCGTCATGGCGTTATGGATACATAAGGGAGGGTAAAATGACATTTTCAAATCAAAAACAAAAAGATTATCTAATAACAGCTCTTTTTGCCGTTATTGTGCTTCTTGCGCCTATCTTGCTACAACCTTTAGGGCTTGGCTTTGCAGATATGGTTCAAAAGCTGGCTATTTTCGGCATATTTGCGATTGGCTTCAATATATTATTTGGGCTAACGGGCTATCTCTCCTTTGGTCATGCCGCCTTTCTGGGCGTTGGTTCTTATGCTGCGATGTGGGCATTTAAATTGTTAAGCATGAACCCGATCATAGCGCTCTTATTTGCCGTAGTTTTTGCAGGGCTTTTTGCACTTATTATTGGCTTTGTAAGCTTAAGAAGATCAGGCATTTATTTCTCAATTCTAACCCTAGCATTTGCGGAAATGAGCTACCGTCTTGCTTATTCTGTTTTAACACCAATAACAAATGGCGAAACAGGACTTCAGCTTGTACAATCAGACCCGCGCATCATTGATACAGCTGTCTTTGGCATTGATTATGGAGCAGTTTTACCAACCTCCAGCCTCTTTGGCATTCAAATGACCCTCTATCCAGGCTTTTATTTCTGTGCTGCATTACTTATCATTTCCTTCTACATTTCCGTCCGCATCTTTAGATCACCTTTTGGTCTTATGCTTCGTGCTGTGAAATCAAACCAAAATCGCATGAATTATACAGGGCTTCATTCAAGACCTTATACCCTTGCTGCTTTTGTTATTTCAGGCATGTATGCAGGACTTGCAGGCGGTTTAATGGTTGTTACAGATCCTCTTGCAGGGGCGGAACGCATGTTCTGGACGCAATCTGGTGAAGTGGTTTTAATGACAATTTTAGGCGGCGTTGGCACTTTGTTTGGTCCAATTTTAGGCGCAAGCACGATTAAAATGGCTGAAGTGAAATTGACCGAACAAAACTATCAAACCTTAAGCGAAGCTTTCAGCTTCCTACCTTTAGGTCTTCAAGAGTTTATGGTCAGTGTTGCTTCTTGGTTTACAGGTGACAAATGGCATCTAACCATCGGTCTTTTATTTATGGTGATTGTCATTTTCTTACCGGGCGGTCTTGTTGAAGGCATTAGGCGCTTGGCTAAGCTTGTTAAACGCAAAATCACAAAAAAAGATCAATCTGATACAGCTTCAACCGTTGCTGCTGAATAGGAGGCCATAATGAGCATATTAAGTGTAACAGGGGTTAATAAACGTTTTGGCGGCTTAAAAGCATTAGACGATGTTAATCTCAACGTAGAAGAAGGAACAGTTCATGCGATTATCGGCCCTAATGGTGCTGGGAAATCAACGCTTTTAAACTGTTTTGTAGGCAGGCTAACGCCTGATACAGGGACTGTGTTGTTTAATGAGAAGTCTCTCATTGGCCTCGCTCCCCATGAAATTAATCAAGCGGGTGTAAGCCGTGTTTTTCAAACACCTGAAATTTTTTCAGACCTTTCTTTATTAGAAAATGTTATGATACCTGCTTTTGCCAAGTCTAACGGCGCATTCAGCTTAAATGCATGGCAGAGCGTAGAAGGGCAAACCTCTATCAATGAAGAAGCGCTAGAAGGCTTAAAGGATGTTGGTCTTGATAGTAAAGCAACCATGCTTGCTTCGCAGCTTTCTAGAGGGGACAAAAGACGTTTAGAGCTAGCTATGTGTTTAGTACAAAAGCCTAAACTCTTACTGCTTGATGAACCAACGGCGGGCATGGCACGAGCGGATACTAATAATACGATTGACCTTCTCAAGAAAATTTCAGGTCGTGGACTAACAATGGTTGTTATTGAACATGATATGCATGTTGTTTTTTCACTTGCGCAAAAAATTTCTGTTCTTGCTCAAGGTCATGTAATCGTTGAAGACCGTCCTGAAAATATTAAAGGCAATCCCAAAGTGCAAGAAGCTTATTTGGGAGGGGCGCATTTATGAGTGCAAAATTAAAACTCGTAAAAAATAATGAACAAAGCGAGCGTGAGGGGCTTATTGTGAGTGATAAAATATTTGATTCAAGCCAAATTGGTATAGATCCAACACGGGGTGTTGGTGGTGAGCCGGCTTATTTTTCTTGCTGGGATATTCATGCCTATTATGGAGAAAGCTATATCGTTCAAGGGGTATCTTTTGACATCCGTGAAGGTGAAATCATTGCGCTACTTGGGCGTAATGGGGCAGGAAAAACATCAACTTTGCGCGCCATCTCCCGTGTAGACGACCCAATGCTGACGCAAGGCGAAATCTGGCTAGATAGAAAGCCTCTGCATGATATGAAAGCCTATCAAGCAGCGCAAAATGGTATTGGTCTTGTGCCTGAGGATAGACGGATCATCCCCGGCCTAACCGTGGAAGAAAATCTAGATTTGGCGCAAATCGCACCACCAAAGGGATGGTCAAAAGAGCGTATTTATGACCTGTTCCCGCGCTTAGCAGAAAGGCGGAAGCAAGAGGGGATCACGCTTTCAGGCGGCGAACAACAAATGCTTGCCCTTGCTCGTACGCTTGCTCGTGATGTTAAGCTTTTGCTTTTGGATGAGCCTTATGAAGGACTTGCGCCTGTGATTGTTCAAGAGATTGAAAAAACATTAGAGCAAATTAAAGGGCTTGGCATGACAACCATCATCGTTGAGCAAAATGCCATTGCAGCCTTAAACCTTGCAGACAGAGCTATTATTTTAGATATGGGGCAAGTCGTTTTCGACGGCACAGCCAAAGAAGTACTTGATAATGCTGAACTTCGCCAAGAATATTTAGCAATTTAATCTCAAAAAACTTTGCTTCTATTTTACCCTTTCTAGAAGCATGTTTACTGCGCAAGTCAATTTCAGCAAGACTTGCGCAGTTTTTTTATGTCTTGAGGCTCAAGGTATGATTATTCAGCTGCTTCCGCATATTCTTCCATAGGCGGGCATGAACAAACGAGATTTCTATCCCCATAAGCATTGTCTACGCGATTTACTGGTGGCCAATATTTATCAATTCTAAAGGCACCGCGTGGGAAACAGCCTTGTTCACGGCTATAAACACGGTCCCAATCGCAAACAAGATCCTCAACCGTATGAGGCGCAAATTTAAGAGGGCTATCCTCTGCTTTAATCTGCTCTTGTTCAATATCTGCAATTTCACTGCGAATAGCCAGCATTGCATCACAAAACCGGTCCAGCTCTGCTTTTGTTTCAGATTCTGTTGGCTCTACCATGAGCGTACCTGCAACAGGCCAGCTCATTGTTGGAGCATGAAAGCCACAATCCATAAGACGCTTAGCAATATCATCAACACTTACATCTGCACTATCTGCAAAGTGACGGGTATCTATAATGCACTCATGGGCTACTCGACCATTGTCCCCTTTATATAAAATATCATAAGCGCCTTCGAGACGTTTTGCGATATAGTTCGCACTTAAGATAGCAACGCGCGTTGCTTGGGCTAATCCCTCTCCGCCCATCATCAAGCAATATGCCCATGATATAGGTAGTAAAGAAGGCGATCCATATGGTGCTGCTGAAACTGCATATGTATTAAGAGGGTCGCTAGAGTTAGGATTTTGCGGCAAAAATGGCTCTAAATGCGCTTTAACACCAATAGGCCCCATGCCAGGCCCACCGCCTCCATGAGGAATACAGAAAGTCTTATGCAAGTTCAAATGCGAAACATCACCACCTAAATCACCGGGGCGAGATAGACCGACCATAGCATTCATGTTCGCGCCATCAATATAAACCTGCCCACCATATTGATGCACAATATCGCAGACCTCAATCACACTGGCTTCAAATACGCCATGGGTCGATGGATAAGTAATCATACAGCCCGCTAGATTATCTGCATATTGCTCAGCCTTCGCTTTAAAATCTTCTAAATCAATATCGCCGCGTTCATCTGATTGAACCGGAATAACCTTCCAGCCAACCATTTGTGCTGAGGCTGGATTTGTGCCATGGGCATTCATGGGGATCAAACAAATATTACGATGGCCTTGACCATTTGCCTCATGATAAGCGGCAATGGTTAAAAGCCCGGCATACTCTCCTTGAGCACCAGAGTTTGGCTGCATAGAGAGAGCATCATAACCTGTTACATCGCAGAGCTTTTGCGACAAATCTTCAATCATTTGCAAATAGCCTTGCGCTTGATCTTCAGGCACAAAGGGGTGAATTGTTGCAAATTCAGGCCAGCTTAATGGCATCATTTCCGCCGCAGCATTCAATTTCATCGTACATGAACCTAACGGTATCATAGCACGATCAAGTGCCAAATCACGATCTGATAAACGACGCATATAGCGCATCATTTCAGTTTCAGCACGATTCATATGGAAAACTTCATGGGTTAAATAGTCTGTTTGACGAATGAGGTTATCGGGGAAATGATAGCCCGTTTCAATTTCAACATAGGATTTTTCAAGGCCGAATGCGCGCCAGACAGCCTCGATGATTTCACCATTGGTTATTTCATCAATGGAAATAGCGATTTTATCATCCGCAACAGCGCGCAAATTAATATTCTGCTCAACAGCCGCTTGCATAATTTCCGCCTGATTTGTGCCAACCTCAATGGTGATTGTATCGAAGAAATATTTTTGCTGAACACGATAACCAGCTTCTGTTATGCCTTGAGCTAAAGCAACGGTTTTCAAATGAATCTTCTGCGCGATTGCTTTCAAACCATCAGGGCCATGAAATACGGCATAAAAAGAGGCCATAACCGCCAACAAAGCCTGAGCGGTACAAACATTTGATGTCGCCTTTTCACGTCTAATATGCTGCTCTCTTGTTTGCAGAGAAAGACGATAGGCTCTGTTGCCTTGGGCATCAATTGACACGCCTACGATGCGACCTGGCAAGGATCTTTTATATTTATCTTTTGTGGCGATGTAAGCAGCATGCGGCCCACCATACCCAATTGGAATACCAAATCTCTGTGTTGAACCAACAGCAATATCGGCGCCCATTTGTGCAGGTTCTTTCAAAAGCGTCAAAGCAAGGGGATCAGCACAGAGAATAGAAATAGCTTTCGCATCATGCAATTGCTGGCTCAGTTCCGATACATCATGTAAATCGCCAAAAGTGCCCGGATATTGGAAAATAGCGCCAAAGACATCAGCTGCTTTTAAATTTTCAGGCGCATCAACAATAAGCTCAATGCCTAATGGTTTGGCCCGTGTTTGCATCACTGAAATATTCTGAGGATGACAATTGCTATCGACAAAAAATTTCTTAGATTTAGACTTTGCAGAACGTAGCGCCATTGTCATAGCTTCTGCACAAGCAGTTGCTTCGTCAAGCAAAGACGCATTAGCAATATCTAAACCTGTTAGATCCATTATCATTGTCTGGAAATTTAGCAATGCTTCTAAACGACCTTGCGAAATTTCTGGCTGGTAAGGTGTATAAGCTGTGTACCATGCGGGATTTTCAAAAATATTCCGCTGAATAACGGGCGGAGTGACAGCGCTATAATAACCCTGACCGATTAAAGAGGTCATGACTTTATTTTTGTTCCCAACTTCTCGCATGAAGGATAATAAGTCATGCTCTGTCAAGGGTTCACCAAATGCCAATGCTTCTTTTTGACGAATTTGCTCTGGGAGCGTTTGCTCCATGAGCTGATCAAGATGATCAACACCAATGATTGCCATCATATCTGCCATCTCACTGGGAGAGGGGCCAATATGGCGACGGTTAGCAAAATCATATGGGTCGTAAGATGTTGGTTTAAAAGACATTGTTCACCCTTACCTAAAAAAACACAGTGACTAGTTATGCAATAAATGCTTTATAAGCAGCTTCATCCATGAAGCCATCTATATCGCTCATATTGCTTGGCTTCATTGTAAAGAACCATGCAGCACCTTGAGGATCATCATTCACAGAACCTGGTGCATCAGCTAAAGCTTCATTAATTGCAACAATCTCACCATTAATCGGTGCAACAATTTCAGAGGCAGCTTTTACAGATTCAATAACAACAACTTCATCATCTTTTTCTACAGTTGTTCCCGCCTCAGGCAACTCAACAAAAACCACATCGCCAAGCTGGCTTGCCGCATAATCTGTGATACCAACAATAACCGTATCGCCTTCAACTTTTAACCATTCATGATCTTCTGTATATTTCATAATCTCATTCCTTATTTATAAATTGATATCTGATTGACCGACATTTATCGCTTAAAATTGGCTGGGACAAAGGGTAGTTCGGTGATTGTGACAGGGAGTCTTTTCCCCCTTACATCGCCAAAAAGCTGCGTGCCCATAGCGCTATATTCTGTGCCGACATAGCCCATCGCAACGGGCGCTGAAATGGTTGGGCCAAAGCCACCAGATGTAATATTGCCAATTGGCTCTGCCGATGTTTCATCAGCAAATAATTTAACGCCTTCTCTCATAGGTGCACGCCCTTCTGGTTTCAAGCCAACGCGGATTTTCTCAACACCTGCATCAAGCTGCGCCAAGATGATATCTGCGCCTAAAAAGCCCCCTTCACGAGCGCCCTCTTTACGGCGAATTTTTTGAATACCCCATTGCAAAGCCCCTTCAATCGGCGTTGTTGAGGCATCGAGATCATGGCCATAAAGACATAGACCTGCTTCAAGGCGCAAACTGTCACGAGCGCCTAAACCTATCATTTCAACTTCATCATGGCTTAAAAGCGTTTGTGCAAAATCAATTGCCTCATTGCCTGGCACTGAGATTTCAAACCCATCTTCTCCTGTATAGCCTGAGCGAGAAATCCAAATCTCAAAGCCATTATAGGAGAAAACACGCGAATCCATAAATTTCATATCTTGTGTTTGTGGAATGAGCCTTGCCATTACAGCTTCACTTTCAGGCCCTTGCAAAGCGAGCAGAGCTCTATCTTCAATCACATCCATTGTTATATGATCTGGCTTGTGCTCTTTTAGGTGAGCGATATCTTGTACCTTACATGCAGCATTCACAATCATGAAAATATCATCACCCCGATTGGCAAGCATAAGATCATCTAAAATACCGCCCTTTTCATTTGTGAAAAAGCCATATCTTTGCCGACCTGGTTTTAGACCTGCGATATTTACGGGGATTAGGCTTTCTAAAAATAAAGCAATATCTTCGACAGGCGCACCAGAAAAAATAATTTGCCCCATATGGCTTACATCAAAAAGGCCTGCTTTTTCTCGTGTTTGCAGATGTTCCTTCATCACGCCAAGGGGATAGTTGATAGGCATATCATAGCCTGCAAACGCCATCATCTTAGCATTAAGATCCAAATGAAGCTGGTGTAGAGGTGTTGTGTGTAGCTCTGTCATTTCAATTCCTTCACGCATTAACCGAGCAGAAATTTTTTACAACTACACGGCACCAAGAACGCTCGCTATCAAGCGCTTATTTGATGCCCCTTCTGTCCTTTTGCCTGAGATCGTTACCCCTTCGGCGAATGCTAAAGCATTACTCTCCAGAATTATTTTCATATTGGTCCAGTTGCCTGAGAGTTTCCGGGGCGGTTGCTCCTTCGGCACTATCTAAATAGTTCTCCCAATATTCTTTATAGTTAGCTTATATGAATAAATATTGCAAGCACTGCCTTTCACTATTATCAACAAAATAAAAAAGCATTTGCGATATTTTGACAAATGTGATTTATGCCTATTTTCACACGGGCTTTAGGGGCACAAATGGATAATTTTCTTTCCAACTTACCGCTTTTAAATGATGCTGAAGTAGAGATGCTAGCTTTAGCAGCAGAAGAAGAAAATCCTATCCTTTTGTTTTGCCCAGACCTTTTAAAGGCTCAAGCGAAGCTTTTTCTTGATTGTTTCAATGGCACTGTTGCCTTTGCCACAAAGGCCAATCCTTCGCCTGATATTATTAAGAAATTATTTGAGGCAGGCCTTAAGACCTTTGATGTAGCCAGCATTAATGAGATTGAGCTGGTTCAACATAATTGCCCAACTGCTGAACTCCATTATAATAATCCTATTCGCTCAAAAAGAGAAATTTCTATAGCCTATGAAAAAGGCATTCGATCTTTTTCTGTTGATAGGCTGAGCGAGCTTAACAAGCTAAGGCAATGTGTTGAACCTACTCACACAACGCTTTCAATCCGCTTCAAGCTAGATCTTGAGAGCGGAGAATATAATTTTGGCAGTAAATTTGGCGCTTCTATAGAAGAAGCAAAGCAACTGATTAAACAAGCTGAACAACAAGGGTTTAAAATAGCCATCGCTTTTAATGTGGGCACGCAATGCAATTCTCCGAACCCTTGGATAGAATATTTAAAAGCGGCACATCAATTGATGGAAGAGACTGGCACTCATAAAGTTGAATGGATTAATATTGGAGGCGGATTTCCTAGCTATCGTACTTTGGAAAAACCGCAAACAAAACAAATATTAGAAGCTATTGAGAAAACGGTAAGGACGCTATTTAAAAACCCACCGCGCCTTATTTGCGAACCGGGCCGAAGCCTTGTAGCTGATGCTTTTTCCCTGATTACAACGATTAAAGCAATACCCTCTGATAATCATTTATTTTTAAATGATGGCATTTATGGCACATTAAGTGAATTGCTACTTGTTGGCATAGCCAACCGCATTGAAGTCTTTTCACCAAAAGGCAAAAAAAGAAAAGATGAAGTGCAAGAAATGGTCATTTTTGGCCCCACATGCGATAGTGTGGATGTGCTTCCCGCAGCTCTTAATATTCCTAAGGATATAGCAACGGAAGATTATCTTATTTTTCATGGATTAGGCGCGTATTCCACATCAACATGCACGCGATTTAACGGCTATGGTAATTATCAAATTATTAATGTGAAAAATTTTAATTTCAGCTAGGCTCAAGACTAAATAATCATGTCCTGATCCTAAGCAGCATCAGAAGTTACATCTTCAGTTAAAATAGAATAAGCTGAATCTGCGCTTTCAACACCGCGCAAAGCCGCTACAATGGTTTCACTTCTTAAAATGCGGGCAAATCTTGCAAGCGCTTTAAGATGGTCGGCTCCTGATGTTTCTGGAGCGAGTAAAACTACAATTAAATCGACAGGTTGGTCATCAATAGCTTCAAAATCAATTGGGCTTTCAAGCTTAACAAAATAAGCATAAAGACGATCAATATTATTTAATCGGCCATGGGGTATGGCGATGCCTTTACCTGTACCCGTACTGCCCAAGCGCTCTCTTTGCAGGAGCATATCGAAAATATCTCGATTTGAAATGCCAATATGGTTTGCAACAAAACGGGAAATTTCAGATAAGGCTTGTTTTTTATTTGCAACCTTAAGCTCAATAGAGATTTGCTCTGGAGATAAAATTGTTTCAATTTCCATAAAATCTATCCATCCAAACATTATTCAACTTTAAATACATAAAGCATTTTGCAAATATGAGAACCTATTAATGCCAAAAGAGATAAATAGCAAGCAGATTATCAAGCCATTATATTAGGCTCAGAACTTGCTTTCAAATTCTGAGCCTAAAAATTTATGCGTTATTTTTTGGGTCGATCCATCCAATATGACCATCTTGACGACGATATACGATATTCAAACGCCCATTAGCATCATTTAGAAAAGTGAAAACAGGTGCGCCCGACATATCCATTTCTAAAACAGCTTCGCTTACTGCTAAAGATGGCAAGCTGGTGTCTGTTTCAGCAATAATGACAGGGCTAAACTCTTGCTCGTCAATTTCTACTTCCTGATTTGGTGTTTCAATCACATAATCCATTGCTGCGATACCGTTTTTACGGCTTTCTTTATTGGATTTATGGTCTTTTAATCTACGCTTATAACGACGTAGGCGCTTTTCTAAATGCTCCGCCGCTTCGGCAAAACTACTATAGCCATCGCCTGCTGATCCCACAGCTTGTAACATCACGCCTGAATCAAGATTGATAACACATTCAGAGCGGAATGTTTGGCCTTGCTTATTTAGTGTGACATGTCCATTGAACCCACCATCAAAATATTTGTTTATGGCAGATTGCATTCTATCTTCGATTTGACCTCGTAATGCATCACCAATATCAAGTTGACGTCCAATGATTTGTACTGTCATATTTTTCTCCTTAGTTGAGGATGATAATCCCATATTATTTTTATATATTAGAAGTCTTCATTTATATAAAAAGATTTAACCAGCAATTTATTATTTAAAGTTTTAATAAATTAATCAACAAGTTGTTGTTTTTTTATCCGCCGGCGCTCCACAGAAGATGGGATATTGAGCGCTTCTCTATATTTAGCAACCGTTCTGCGGGCTACATCAATGCCAGATAGTTTTAATTTTTTTACGATAGCATCATCAGAAAGAATCGCTTTGGGGCTTTCCTCATCCACTAAAGCTTTAATCCTATGCTTGACAGAATGTGAAGCAACAGATTGCTCTCCATCTGCATTTTGAATAGCGCTTGAAAAGAAATAGCGCATATCAAAGACGCCCCGTGGTGTTGCCATAAATTTATTAGACGTAACACGACTTATAGTTGATTCATGCATATCGATTGCTTCTGCAATAACGTTGAGATTAAGCGGTTTTAAATGGGTAATGCCATGATTGAAAAAACTATCTTGTTGACGCACAATCTCACGCGATACATTTAAGATCGTCCGCGCTCTTTGGTCTAAACTTTTAACAAGCCAACTTGCATCTTGCAGCTTTTCATTCAGAAAGACTTTATCATCTTCTTTTGTCGCCAAAGATTTAATTTCTGCATAATATTTTTCATTCACAAGCACGTTAGGCAGGGATTGTGTATTGAGCTCTACACGCCACTCCCCTTGTGCATTTTTCGTGATATAAACATCGGGAATAGCTGTTTGCGTTGGCGTAAATCCAAATGCCAAACCAGGCTTGGGATCAAGTGATTTAATATCTTTGATAATATCTAAAATATCTTCTTCAGAAATCATCGTCACTTTTCTTAACTTGGCCAAATTATGTTGGGCAATGAGATCTAAATTATCAAGCACAAGCTCTGTCCAAGGATCGAGGCGATTTTTATCCCGTAATTGTAACGCGAGACACTCACGCAAGTTGCGCGCGCCAATGCCGCTTGGCTCCATATTTTGGATCGCATCTATGGCAATATTAACATCCGCCTCTTCCGCATTAAGCTGCAAGCAAATATCTGCATTTTCAACCGTTATATAGCCTGCATCATCTAGCAGATCGATTAAGTGCAGGCAGATATGTGATTGGATTGGCGTTAAATCAAAATGGCCAAGCTGCTGCCTCAAATGATTAGCTAATGTAATATCAATATCTTCCATCATCTCGACGGAAAAATCATTGTCAGAGCTACCAAGGGAATTGCCGCTACTGCTATTGAGCGTTAAATCATTGCCGTTACCAGCATCAGCTAAAGATGTTTGCTCTGGAAAAAGAGATTCGCTATCAGAATCAAGGCTGCCCGCGATACTATTTGCATCAAAATCAATGGCCTCATCGCCAGTTAGCTGATCAGCACTATTTTTCTCACTGCCTTGAGGCAAATCATCATTTTTAACATTTTCATCAGGCGAGACACGTTCTAATAGAGGGTTTTTCTCAAGCTCTGCTTCGACAAAAGCACTCAATTCTAAATGATTATATTGCAGCAGCTTAATGCTTTGCATGAGCTGAGGCGTCATCACTAAATTCTGAGACTGCTTAATCCCTAAACGGGTTGATAATGCCATATTCTATGCGCCTCAATCATGAATGAGCAATTATACTCATTTCGCTTTATAGTTATCTACTACAGAGATTACAGCAAGTTTCATACCATATGGTAAATAATTTATCACTATTTTGTAAAATATGTCAAAAAATGACACAGTGGCTGTGAATAAAATAATGCAATACTGAAATTTTATGAATACAGGCTCACTTCTCCTGAAATTGTAATGGCAGTTGTTTTTTCTTTTGAAAATTGCGCTTTAATCTCAGAAGGCCTGCCAACATCCACCCCTTGAATTAATTTCACATCATGGATAGGCCAATCATATTCATCTCTTAAATAGCCACAAAAGGCTGCCGCTGCTGCCCCTGTTGCTGGGTCTTCAACAACACCGCCAGCTGCAAAAGCATTGCGAACATAAAAGCTTGAATCGCTTTGTTTATGAACCAACATGATTGTGACCCAACCATATTTTTGCATTAAAGCAAGGCCTTGCTCAAAATCATAGCGCATATTTTCTACGTTAGATTTTTCATTTAAAACCAAAACAATATGATCTGCGCCACCGTGAATATTTGCAGGGGCAATATCAAAATTTATGTCTTGCTTTTTGAAATCAAATAAGGCGCAAATTTCAGCGATTTGCGTCTCACTAGCAGGCTGACTTTTCGTAGCAGGCGATGTTAAAGAAGCAAAATATTGACCGCCTTGTTTAAAAGCTTGAACTTGAATATTATTCTTATTTAAAGCAAGGTCAAAGTCACCATCTCCAAATTCCATAGCCAATGCCCCGCCAAGAGCAATTGTTGCATGACCACAAAAATCAACTTCCATTTTTGGAGAAAAATATCTTACGCGCCATGCTTGATCTTGCTTCATGGCAAATACTGTTTCAGAAAAATCAACTTCATAGGCAATAGATTGCATTTTTTCATCTGTTGGGAATTGATCACAAAGCATAACACCTGCGGGATTACCGCCTTGCCCATTTTTAGAAAATGCTGATAGTTTTAAAAAATCCATTATGCACCTCATATTGGCGTTACATAGAAAAACTTTCGCCCAAATAGACTTTACGCACAAGGGGATCATTGATAATTTTTTGTGGGGCGCCTGTTGTTAAAACTTTACCAGAATGAATGATATAAGCCCGGTCAATGAGGGATAATGTTTCACGCACATTATGATCTGTAATTAAAACACCAAGCCCACGGTCTGTGAGCTGCTTGACCAGACGCTGAATATCGCCAACTGCAATGGGGTCAACGCCTGCGAAAGGCTCATCAAGAAGCATGAACATAGGATCACTTGCCAAAGCACGTGCAATTTCTACCCGCCTTCTCTCCCCGCCTGACAAAGCAGGAGCTGGCGATTTGCGAATATGCTGAATAGCAAATTCATCTAATAATTCTTCTAGTTTATCGAGACGCTTCTTTCGGCTTTTTTCAACAATTTGCAAAACAGACATGATATTTTGCTCAACTGTCATGCCGCGAAAGATAGAAGCTTCCTGCGGCAAGTAACCAATACCAATGCGCGCGCGGCGATACATGGGCAGTTTAGAAATATTATGCCCCATAAGACCAATATCGCCCTGATCTGCCATAACAAGGCCAACAATCATATAAAATGTTGTTGTTTTACCAGCACCATTTGGCCCTAATAAACCAACTGTCTCCCCAGGCTGAACATAAAGATCAACGCCATGAACAACGGTTCGCCCTTTGAAGCTCTTTGTTAGACCTTTGGCATATAAAACTTCATTTTTTTTAGGGCGTTTTAAAGGTGCATTTTGCTGCTTCAAAGCCCTTGAAGGGCCATCTCTAACAGGGCTTGTGCCCTGTGCTATATTTGGCTTTTGCGTAAATATGGGCTTATGAGGCGCTAGACTTGGCTGCTGTTTTTTTTCAGACCTCGTCTCATCAAGATTAGGCTTTGTCTTTTGCATCTTATTTTTTTTATTAAACAAAAATTGAGACAAGCCAATCTTCCTAATATTTTGAAATAATCTAGACTTAAAACCTAGGCTCAGAGCCTAAATTATTTCATAAATCTATTTTATGGCAAAAATCAGAGCCAAGTGCGCTCTTGCTTAATTTTTTGCTCATAGCTGTCAATACTATCTACTTTTTCAAAAGTTAGACCAATATCATCAAGACCATTTAGCAAGCAATGCTTGCGGAAAGGATCAATATCAAAAGGGATGCTAGAGCCATCTGGGCGGCTAATTTCCTGCTTTTCAAGATCCACAGTCAGTGTAGAATTCGAACCATTTTCAGCATCTGCCATTAATAGATCGACTTGATCTTGCGGCAAACTTATGGGCAAAATACCATTTTTAAAACAGTTATTATAAAAAATATCTGCAAAACTAGGGGCAATCACACATTTAATACCAAAATCGAGCAAAGCCCATGGCGCATGCTCACGTGATGAACCGCATCCGAAATTATCACCAGCAACAATAATTTTTGCCGCTTTATAAGCCTCTTTATTGAGAACAAAATCAGGGTTATCCGCACCATCATCTAAATAACGCATTTCTGAAAAAAGAGCTGTGCCTAAGCCTGTACGCTTAATTGTTTTCAAATATTGCTTCGGAATGATCATATCCGTATCAATATTAATCAGGGGCATTGGGGCTGCAACAGCAGTTATTGTTTTAAAAGCTTCCATCATTATCCTCTTAATACTCTTTGACGCTATCTTTATTCATAATTTTCTAAACGTTCAAGAGGGTTAAGCTATATAAGTTGTATATAGGCTATAAATTAGATAGGCTAAAAACATAAACCCTAAGCTACGACCAACAATTTTCGCCCATTTTTCAATATTATCATCATTTGTAGAATCAACAGGCTGGCGAAACTCATCTCCAACTTGCTGTTGATTAAGCCGTTGTAAAATCTTCTCTGCTTCTTGCTGTTTTTTGTCTTTACCAGATGGGTTTGTCATCTATTTTCCTATCTGTTGTAAAATCGGCTTTCTTTCCTATTCATCATATTTTTTAAATGAACAAGATGGTCGGAGTGGCCAGATTCGAACTGACGACCCCTGGTCCCCCAGACCAGTGCGCTAACCGGGCTGCGCCACACTCCGACATTATTTAAATAAAGACGGCCACTTTGTTTAAAAATAACCAATCCTCAAATATTAAGAAAAATACCAATGCCATATCTCGCACTTTGGCGCAATAGCTTTATCGCCGGGAGCCAAGTTATTTTTCTTCAAGTGGGTCTAACCATTTCTTAAAGCTTCAACTGAGAAGACACGCTGCAATAGGGTTGAATTAGAGCCGCCTGTTGGCGTTGTTTTAGAAACAAAATCAAACAGTTTGCCATCTTTAAGGCCATAATTGGCTATGTTAGCAACACGTTGGTTTTCATCCATAGTGATTGCTAGCACGCGCTGATCGGTTACTTTACGCGCTGTAAATAAATCACTTTCAGCTTCTTGAGAAATATAATACCATATAGGCAATGCGCCCGAATTTGAAACGGTGGAAGGCGTGCCAAAAACAAGTTCAACCTGTTCAACAGAAGAGCCAACGGGTACTTGAGCAATATCATCATCACTTGCCCGAAAACCATGGCTAAAACTTTCTCTCCCAACACATCCCATTAAAATTATATTTAAAAGGATAAAACTAAGGATCAATTTTAATTTCATTTCCCTGCCTTTATTGCTAGAGTGCGACATTAACTCATTCATTTCAATTAGCTAATATATCTCTTTTATATTATGTCTTCGTGAAACACCTTTATATCATTTTTGGAGCTAAGCCAATCATGTTTGGATTTTTTCGTAAACCAAAGCCTATAATTGCAAATCTTGTTTATAATATGCTGGTTGAGCATGCGCGCCACCCTGTGTTTTATAAAGATTATAATGCAGCCGATAGCTTAGATGGTCGTTTTGATATGATTATCATTCACATGACCCTTATATTACGCCGTTATCAAGCAGAAAAAGATATGGAAATGGTTAATGAAATCCAAAATGCTTTTTTTAAAGACATGGATAGAAATTTGCGAGAAATGGGCATTGGTGATGTGTCTGTACCAAAAAAAATAAAAAAAATGGCTGAAGCCTATTTAGGAAGAACAGCAGCCTATAATGAGCCGCTCAATAATAACGACAAAGAAGCTTTATCTGAAGCTCTCGCAAAAAATGTTGAAGCCGTTCAAGATAAAGCTTTAAATAGCGAAAGCTTAAGCCTATATTGCTTTGAACAAGAAGAATATCTAAATGATATTTCTAGCAATGATTTATCCAAAGGCAACTTCACTATGTTGCCCCCTAATGCGACCAAATAATATGAGTGAAATTCAAAAACAAAATTTTATAGAACTACCAGAAGTGATTGAAATCGTTGCCATGCCTGACATGGTAAAAAAAGGGCAAGACCTTGTTTATTCAAGATCATTAGACGCAGACATGCGCACAGCCTTTGCGCAACAAATTAACATAGCTGGCGCTGAGAAATTAGACTTTAATATTTCTCTCACCCCCTATCAAGACGGTATCAATATTAAAATCACCTATGACACATTACTAACACGCCAATGTATTGTTTCTTTGGAAGACTTTTCTCACCCCTATAAAGACCAGCAAACTGTTACGCTCATGTTAACTCGCGCCTATGAAGCATATATAACCCGTTTAGAGGAAGATGACAATTTTGCGCAAACGCAAATGGATGAAAATGAACCAGAAAAATTGGATGAAACCGGAGTTCCTCTAATCTCTCTTGCTTTAGAAATATTATCCTTAAATCTTGACCCTTACCCTAAGAAACAGGGCGTAAAGGAAAGCGAACATCATAGTCTTAAACAAGAAAATGATGATGACACGCTGCACAAGCCCTTTGCAAATTTAGGTGAATTATTAAAAAATAAAAATAATAATTGAAATTTTCTACTGTTAAATCTGTTAAAAGGGAATAATATAGGATTATCTTATATTCACACTTTATGCTTTTACATATCATGCTATAGGTTTATGTAAATAAGACGACTCCAATATCGATTGAAGGCAAAACGAGTGATCAAAATTTCTATTGATGCCATGGGCGGTGATTTTGGCGCATCTGTCAATATTGCAGGTGCTGCAACAGCTTTATCAATCTACCCTGAGATAGAATTTCTATTTTTCGGTGATGAAAAACAAATTATCACGGAATTAGAAAAATTCCCTGATTTAAAAAAAGTAAGTGAAGTTTTTCATACTGAGATTGCTATTGATATGGCTGACAAGCCTTCAACAGCGCTTAGAAAAGGGCGCAAAACCTCTTCCATGTGGCAAGCCATAGATGCTGTTAAATCAGGACAAGCAGATGTCGCCGTAAGTTCAGGAAATACTGGGGCTCTTATGGCCATGGCTACATTTTGCCTGCGTACTTTGCCCGGCATACAAAGGCCTGCGATTGCTGCTTTATGGCCAACAGTGAAAAGCGAAACCGTTGTGCTTGATGTTGGTGCTACTGTTGGTGCGGAGAGCCAACAGCTCATTGATAATGCGTTTATGGGGCAAGCAATGGCACGAGCCCTTTATGATGTTGAGCGACCAAAGGTAGCGTTGTTAAATATTGGCGTTGAAGAAGTTAAAGGCATTGATGAGGTTAAGCATGCAGCTAGCTATATGAAAGAGGCTCAGCTACCATTTGACTATATTGGATTTGTGGAAGGGGATAGCCTTGGCACAGGGGATGCAGATGTTGTTGTTACAGAAGGCTTTGCTGGCAATATTGCCTTAAAAACAGCTGAAGGCACCGCAAAGCAACTCTCAGCCTATCTAAAAAATGCTTTAACAAAAACACTCAGTTCAATGGTTGGATTTATTTTTGCAAAAACAGCATTTAATGCACTACGCAATGTCATGGATCCACGCAAAATGAATGGCGGTGTTTTTCTTGGATTAAATGGATTAGTCATTAAAAGTCATGGCGGCACCGATGCTTCAGGATTTGCATCTGCCGTTATTTTAGGGCATGACATGGCAATTAATAAATTAAATGAAAAATTACAAAATGACTTGGCTGTCTATCGCACACCCAAAGATAAAGACCCAGCTGAAACGCAAAATCAAGAATAAGCTAGGAAATTCATAAATGGTCAATCAACGCATATTTTCGCAAGTACAAGCTGTTGGAAGCTATTTACCCGAACAGATCTTAACAAATCAAGACTTAGCGGAAAAGTTAGATACTTCGGATGAATGGATTCAAAAGCGAACAGGTATAAAAAAGCGCCATATTGCCCAAGAAAACGAATATACATCAACACTCGCCATTAACGCTGCAAAAGATGCATTGGCGAAAGCAAATATGACAGCCGATGATATCGATCTTATCATTGTGGCAACAGCAACACCAGATCATACTTTTCCCTCGACGGCATCACAAGTACAACATGGTCTTGGCATGTCCCATGGCGCTGCATTTGATGTTCAAGCCGTTTGCACTGGCTTTGTTTATGCCACCTCTGTTGCAGATGCGATGATTAGATCATCACAAGCAAAATCTGTTCTTGTTATCGGCGCTGAGACCTTCTCAAATATTGTAGACTGGGAAGACAGAGGAACTGCCGTTTTATTTGGTGATGGCGCTGGGGCTATGATTTTAAAAGCAGTTGAACAAGATATAGAAGATCCAAATCCCAGGGGTATTTTAGCAAATTATTTAAGATCAGATGGGCAGCATAAAGACAAGCTATATGTCGATGGCGGCGTATCAACTACTCAGTCAACTGGCAAATTACGAATGCTAGGAAGTGATGTCTTTAAACTTGCTGTCCGCTTAGGCTCTGAAGTGATTGACCATGTTTTAGAGGCAAGTCATTTACAAGCAAGTGACGTAGATTGGCTGGTTCCGCATCAAGCAAACCAGCGCATCATTAGCGCGATTGCAAAACATTACGGCATGCCCATGGAAAAAGTAGTTTTAACCGTTTCAGATCATGCGAACACATCTGCAGCTTCTGTTCCGCTTGCTCTGGCAGCAGCTATCGCTGAAAATAAAATTAAAAAAGATGATATTGTTCTATTAGAAGCCATGGGCGGCGGCTTCACTTGGGGTGCTTCTATAATAAGATGGTAGGCATATTCATTAAATAATTATACATGTACTCAATTTCTTTATTATGTACATATCCTAATTATAGAATTAACATAAAGTATTACCTTATAAACTTGCTAAAAAAAGAAAATTTGTCTAAGCTAACGCCACAGCTATACTCTATTATTTATATTATATTCAGCACAATCTTCTTCAGGGGGGACTATGAGCAACAAGACTTTAACGCGAGCAGACTTAAGCGAAGCGGTCTACGATAAGCTAGGCTTATCTAGAACAGAATCTTATGACCTAGTAGAAGAAATTTTAGAAGAAATTATATGTGCTTTTGAAAAGGGTGAAGATGTTAAAATTACGTCGTTTGGCTCTTTTTTACTCAGAGATAAAACGGAACGTATTGGTAGAAATCCAAAAACGGGCATTGAAGTCCCTATCACTTCTCGTAAAGTTGTCGTCTTTAGACCTAGTGAACTTTTAAAAGAACATGTCAGACTACAAAAACCTCTGGATAGAGAATAATATATTTTCTTTTTTGAACATAATTTAAATAATAGACATATACAATGTTAAGTAATTTTATCTATTAAAGTCCTAAGTGACCTTGCTCATCCTATATTTGTATCGCGATTATGTCTGAACCACAAAAAACATTTTACTCAATCAGTGAGACGGCAGATATTGTCGAAGTTCCCAAACATGTATTGCGGTTTTGGGAAACAAAATTTTCACAGATTAGGCCGATTAAAAGAGCAGGTAATAGACGCTATTATCGTATCAAAGATATTCAACTTATAAAGCGTATTAAAAATTTATTATATACAGACGGCTATACAATTAGAGGCGTACAAAAGCTCTTATTAGAAGAAAGCCGTAAAACGACTAAGCCAGTTAAAAAAATCCCACCTAAACAGAATAAGCAAGTTGCAGAAGAACCAGCTAACCAGCTAATGTTTAGTCTCGATGCAGAACCAGCTCAAGAATTAACTAGCCAAAAAGCTGAGAAAAGCAAAATAGAAAATGCTGCAAAAATTTCTCAGGTAGAAATGTTCCCTGAAATCCCCCCTCTTGCAGAAGATAAAGCTATAAATATAGCAAATGATAAAGAGCATAAAATGTCAAATGATAGCCAAGATAATAGCCTAGAAATTGACAATGATAATCAAATTACAATTGATGATGCCCTTAAAGTTTCAAACGATCAGATGGATTCTGTGCCTGCAACAATTAATCAAGATCTTGAACTTGAAAAAGTTGATTCAGCACGTTTAGAGCAGGAAGAAGGCATCAACAAATCTTTAGAACGAACGCGAAATCTGCAATCTATTAAGCAAGAACTAAGCGACATTCAGCATCTTTTAGCAAGCTTGAAAAAATAAGAAGTTATATTGATCTATATTAAAAACTGAGCCTAGTTTCATCCTCGTAGAGAAGGCAGCTATATATATACGGCCTCATATTAATACTTTAAATTCAACTTCTTATTTAAAAGCCAAAAAAATGACGCGCCTAAATATTCAAATATATTCTAAAATAAAAACTTTATATAAAAAGAGCTGCCCTAGCATAGTAAGGACAGCTCTATATTAAATCATATATAAAAGAGTATTCGATTAATCGCTAACGCGATCAATACCTTCTTTAATCAATTTCTTGGCTTCTTCAACACCGCCCCAACCAATGATTTTAACCCATTTGTTAGGCTCTAAGTCTTTATAATGTTCAAAGAAATGCTGAATTTGACTTCTTGAAATTTCTGGTAAGTCATTAATTGTTTCAACATTATCATAACGCTTTGTCAGGTGACTAGAAGGCACAGCAATGATCTTCTCATCCTGTCCGCCATCATCTTCCATATACAAAACACCGATAGGGCGACAACTCATAACACAGCCAGGAATAAGAGCGCGCGTTGAATAAACAAGCACATCAACAGGATCACCATCATCTGATAAAGTGTGTGGAATGAAGCCATAATTGCCTGGATAGCGCATTGGGGTATATAAAAAACGATCCACAATCAGCGTGCCTGACTCTTTATCAAGCTCATACTTGATAGGCTCTCCGCCGACAGGCACTTCGATAATGACATTAACATCTTCTGGCGCATTATCACCAATAGAAATTGCATCAACCCGCATAATATCTCCTTTTGTGAGCCCATTGTCTGTAGAATCTAAGCTCAAATGTATAAAATTGCCCTCTTTTTACAGATGCAAAAACTTACGTCAACTGATATATTTTTTAGTGAATAGCACGACTAATAAAATGCCAATAAGAGATATCGGTACGACAAGCCCTAAAACAGCATTCCAGCCAAGAAAATTCAGCAATATCCCTGCCGAAATCGAACCTAAAACGACCGTACTCATAACAATTGCATCATTAAGTCCTTGTGCAGTTTCTTTTTCTTGGTTTGTATGAATTTGTGTAATGAGAGCAGAAGCACCAAGAAAAGAAAAATTCCATCCAATACCAAGCAAAATAAGGACAATCCAAAAATGAATAATCGTAATCCCTGTCAAGCCAATGATGGCGCAGAAGATTAATAAAAGAAAGCCTAATATTGTGATCCGCTCAGCGCCATATTTAGCAATCCACTTACCTGTAAATAGACTAGGCGCAAACATAGAAAAAATATGCAAAGCAATGCCCCGAAAGGCCATTTCTTCAGGATGGTGAGAGGCAAGCATTGCAATGGGAGCCGCCGTCATCACCAAATTCATTAAAGCATAGCCAGCGGCTCCCGCAAAAGCGGCGATTAAAAATTTAGGCGTTCTTAAAAATTCTAAAACGCTTCTACCCTCTTCTTTAATAGCCTGTTGCTCTTCTTTATTGTGAATAGATAAGAAGCTTAATGCAGCAATAGCGATAACAGCTGTGCTAGCAATCGCGATAAAAGTCGAAACATAGGTGACGCCAATTGTATAATTTGTCGTGAAATTAACAACTTCAGGCCCAATTGCACCAATGATGCCTCCGATTAAAACCCAAGACATCACTTTTGGCTTCATATCATTTGAAGCTATATCGGCGGCTGCAAAGCGATAAAGCTGACCAAAGCCGCCATAAGAGCCTGTTAAAAGCGTCCCTACACAAAAGAGATAGAAATGGCCATGATAGATTGCGAGTGCCGCAATCAAATTTCCCATAATACCAATAGCTCCCCCAATCATAAAACCATTGCGTCGACCAATACGACCCATAAGTTTTGAAGCTGGGTAGCTTGTGAGGGCAATCCCTAAAATAAATGTTGTGATAGGCAAAGTTGCCAGCCAAGCTTCAGGCGCAATGATTGTGCCAATAACGCCCCCTGTTGCAATAGTCGCAGATTGATTAATAGCAACCATTGCCTGACAAAAAGCAAGAAGGCGTGCATTAAATTTGGCTTTTTGGTTATCAACAGACTCTATCATGGTTTATTAGCCCTTAGCTAAAAAATGCTCAACTTAAGATGCGTTAATCCACACTTATATTGAAGCCAATACTTTATGTCTAATTATATATTTCGCCCGCACTCAGATGCAAGTATTTTCAACTACGTTCATGCGCCGCTAAGGCTGCCTCAAATGTGCTTGCTAGTCACGCAAGTCGTCCGGAGTGCCTCGAACTAATCACCCGCATGGCGAAGCGAGTATGGATAAGTCAAAGAAAATTATTTAAACAAGGCCTATGCTTAAAAGCTATCAACGTCAAAACTATCGCGCTTTTTTGAAATAGCATTTAACACCCCATTGATAAATCGAACCTCTTCATTTTCAAAAAATGCATCTGCAATATCTAGATATTCTCTAAGAATAACACCAGAAGGCACTTCAGCTCGATAGATCATTTCAAACACAGAACATCGTAATATAGCTCTAACAGTTGTGTCTAATTTTTTTAAATTCCACTTACCTTCTGTCGCTTGTTCAATTGCCTTATCAATAATAACCTGATGATTGAAAACGCCTTTAACAATCAATTGAAAATAGCCCTCATCTGCAGGCCTATACTCATCCCCATCGACTTCCATACCAAGGCGATAAACTGCAAATTCTGCTAATACTTCATCAAGGGGCGCACGTGCTACATCCATTTGATATAAAGCTTGCACAGCAGCAAGTCTTGCAGAGCCCCTCTGGTTTGCAGCTGGCTTTTGAGATGATTGCGCTTTATTTTGATTGATATTAGTCATGATAATTTTTCTTTATTTCAGCAAGTTTTATAGCTGCAAGTGCTGCGTCACGCCCTTTGTTTTTTTGTTCGAGCGAAGCCCGCACCCAAGCTTGTTTTTTATCTTCAACCGTAAGAATGCCATTACCTAATGGAATTTTATGTTTTGTGCAATAGTGCATGAGCGCTGCAGCGGATTCATTTGCAACAATATCATAATGAGATGTCTCACCACGAATAACACATCCCAAAGCGATACAACCGTCATAGTGATGATTTGGCGCTTCAAAAATGGTGCTTAAAGCAATGGGAATTTCTAAAACACCTGGCACCTGCACACGTTCAACCGTATGGCCTGCCGCCTCAAGTGCATCAATTGCCCCTTTTGCTAATTCATCCGCTAAATCTTTATAAAATTCAGCTTCAATCAATAAAAATTTCACGCTTACAATCCTTTAGCCGCTAACGCTGTGTCCACATAGCGGGCAACATAACGGGCAAATGTATCTATCTCAAGGTTAATTAAATCACCAGCTTGCGTTTTACCCCAAGTGGTGACCTCCAATGTATGAGGAATAAGCATAATTTCAAAATGATCTTTGCAAACTTTATTAACGGTAAGAGAGGTGCCATCTAAACAGACAGATCCCTTGTCAGCAATAAAGGGCTTTATATTTTCGGCCATTTCTATTTTATAGAGCGCGCCCCCGTCATTATCTATACGATCAATCACCTTAGCAATTTGATCGACATGGCCTGAGACCATATGCCCTCCAAATTCATCCCCTGCTTGCATCGCCCGCTCTAAATTCAGTGCCGTACCAACCTTCCAGTCTTTAGCAGTTGTTTTTGCAATTGTTTCAGGAGAAACATCAACAGTGAACAGGCATTTTTCATCCAAGACTTGCTGCATCTTAATCGCTGTCAAGCAAACGCCCGAACAAGCAATGGAAGCGCCAAGCAAAATACTATCCGCTTTATATTTTGTTTCAATTTCATAGGTAACAAAATCACCCTTATCCACATTGTTTTTAATGATACCAATATCTGTGATAATGCCAGTAAACATGTTTAAAATTCCTCATAACCAAAGAAATATTTAGGATTAATAGCATCAAAATAGGGCGATTTTTTCCAAAAAACAGAGGCTATATCATTCTCAAATTTGATTTCTCTGGTTTTGGTATAACCGTGAATATCATCCACTGTAAAATCAAATCCTGTTTTATACGCTGACATAGCATTTTCATCTGCTTGTTGTTGGGATTGATATAAAATGACACGGTCGGCATAAGCATTTTTTACAATATGTGCAAAAGTTG
>WTKA01000159.1:26692-34046 GCA_011524605.1 Hyphomicrobiales bacterium
TGATATAAAATGACACGGTCGGCATAAGCATTTTTTACAATATGTGCAAAAGTTGAGGGGCCTGCCTCAATAAATAGCCTATTCACGCCTTCATTTTTAAGCTGTTGAAAGGCTTTCTGCATAGCCACCTGCCCCCAATCATCAATATAAACAGGAGTAAAGCCTGAAATATCTGCTTCGAAAGGCCTTTTATCTAACAATAAGAATTTTCTTGGACTATGTTGTTCAAGGCCTTTAAGTCTTACGTTAAGCCTTGGCTTATCTTTAACAAATGTTTGATAGCCAACGGCAATAGCATCATGTGTAGCTCTTAATAAATGCGTAAAATCATTTGTATCAGCCCCTGTAACTTTAAGTGCTTGCCCGTTACCATAAGCAACCTTATAATTTTGGGTCATAGCCATTTTTACAGTGATAAAAGGGCGCTCTTCAGTGATGCGGAAAATATGACCTGCTAAGGCACGACGAACTTCAGGAGCGCAAATATTCGTGAGAACTTCAACACCGTGACGCTTTAATTTTTCAACCGATTGATAAGCAGTTCGCTCATCAGGGTCGATTATACCGATAACAACGCGTTTAATACCTGCTTTTAATACGGCATCAACACAAGGCGGTGAGCGACCAATATGCGCGCATGGTTCAAGAGTCACAAAAAGCGTTGCACCCCTTGCTCTTTCTCCAGCCTCTTTTAAAGCAACAACTTCGGCATGGGGCCTGCCGCCATCATCTGTGCGCCCCGCTCCAATAATAGCGGGATATTTGTCTTCATCTTCCTTCACAACAACAGCACCCACACATGGGTTATCAGCTGTACGCCCTTGCCCTTTTAACCCCAAAGCAATGGCGATGCGCATGAATTTTATGTCGTCATTATGTGTCATTGTTTTTTATAGCAGTAGGAGAGCGATTATAGGCCTCTTCAAATTCATCTAGAACAGCGTGAAAATCACTGACTTCCGTAAAATCACGATAAACAGAAGCAAAGCGGATATAAGCAATATGGTCTGCTTCTTTTAGGGCATCCATAACAACATCGCCAATATGTGAGGCTTGAATTTCATTTTCCCCCATATTTTCAAGCTGTCTCACAATGCCATTGACCATTAAATCAACGCGTTCTTTTTCAACAGGTCTTTTCCGCAAAGCGACATCAATGGAACGAAAGAGCTTTTCTCTTTCAAAAACTTCTTGCGTCCCATCATTTTTGACCACAATGAGCTCACGCAATTGAACGCGCTCAAAAGTCGTGAAACGACCTCCACATGCAGAGCATATACGACGACGACGCACGGCTGCATTGTCTTCCGTTGGTCGACTATCTTTCACTTGCGTATCTGTTTGGGCACAATAGGGACAACGCATGAGATCTTACTTTCCTGAGACTATCGTGAAAAAGGCTATTGTCGCTTTGAATAAGGCTATCGCAATTTTCAAACGATCTAACTATATGCAGCTTTTATATGAAATAAAAATGCTATGGATATAATTATTATATCCATAGCAAATTTTATCAAGCTTTAATTAAAACCTGTAGGTTTTTAGCTGTAAATTGGAAATTTAGCTGTCAAAGCGATCACACGTTCTTTAACGTCTGCTTCAACAGCGCCATTACCATCAACGCCATTTTTTTGTAGACCATCAACAACATCGCCAATGAGATCACCAACTTGTTTAAATTCTTCAACACCAAAGCCGCGTGTTGTCGCAGCAGGGGTTCCAAGACGAATGCCTGAAGTTACCATTGGTTTTTGAGGATCATTTGGCACGCCATTTTTGTTACAAGTTATAAAGGCGCGGCCTAATGCTTCTTCTGTGTCACGACCTGTTAAACCCTTAGGGCGCAAATCAACAAGAAGAACATGGCTGTCAGTGCCACCAGAAACAATGTCAACACCACGTTCGATTAATGTGTCTGAAAGAGCACGCGCATTTGTAATGATATCTTGTGCATAAGCCTTGAATGTTGGACTTAATGCTTCACCAAAAGCAACAGCTTTTGCGGCAATTACATGCATTAATGGGCCACCTTGAAGACCAGGGAAGACAGCTGAATTTACTTTCTTAGCAATATCAGCATCATTGGTCAAAATCATGCCACCGCGAGGACCGCGTAATGTCTTATGCGTTGTTGTTGTAGCTACATGCGCATATTCAAGTGGATTTGGATAAGTACCACCAGCGATAAGCCCTGCATAATGCGCCATATCAACCATTAGATAAGCGCCAACTTCATCAGCAATCTCACGGAATTTTTTAAAGTCAATAACGCGAGAATAAGCTGAAGCACCAGCAATAATCACTGCAGGCTTTTCTTTAATAGCAAGATCACGAACTTGATCATAATCAATCAGGTGCGTATCTTCTCTCAAACCATATTGAATAGGCTGGAACCATTTGCCAGACATATTAGGCTTTGCACCATGAGTTAAATGACCACCTGCATCAAGGCTCATGCCAAGAAGCTTGTCGCCAGGCTTTGCAATGGCTAAAAGCACTGCTTGGTTTGCTTGAGAACCAGAATTTGGCTGCACATTGACAAAATCTGCATTGAATAATTCTTTTGCGCGCTCAATAGCAAGCTCTTCTGCGATATCAACATAATGACAACCACCATAGTAACGACGGCCAGGATAGCCTTCAGCATATTTGTTGGTCAAAACAGAACCTTGTGCTTGCAGCACTGCTTTTGAAACAATATTTTCAGAAGCAATCAGTTCAATCTCCTGCTGCTGGCGGGTTAACTCGCCTTCCATTGATTTAAATAGCTCTGGATCAGCGTTTGCAAGATCTGTATTAAAAAAATCTTTTAGGGAAAAAGCCATGGGCGTTGGATATCCATTTTAAATTTAAAATTCAAGTTTTCTGAGATAGCTCTCCTATGGCATAACTTAAGCCTAAAGACAATATAATAAAATGCCTCAGGCTTAGGACATGATTTGCTTATTCATAACCTGGCAAGCGCGCCACTGCATTTCTTGCTCTTACCGTATAGAAGATCGCATCTGAAGCCGCCGCTTGCGAATAGAAAGGATCACGAATATGAAAATTTAATTTTTTAAGATCATTGAGCAATGCATTTGCAATAAAGATTAAATCTCCATTTTCTAAAGGCACTTCCCCTGCAAGGAAAAAGCCCTTTGGATCTTGTAAATTAAATCGATAAACGGTTGGGATTTTTTGCCTCTTGAATTTTGGGTCTTTAAATTGAACGCCAATCTCTTCCAGCATTGCCCGATCTTCCACTCGATATAAAACAACTGATTTTGGATCGCCTGTTGTATCAAATATGCCATGGGCTTGAGCTAAACCATCTTGCAAAGATGTTTTTTCGCTCTCAAATTCATAGCGCGCTTGAACTGTTGTTGCCCCTAAAACAGAGAAACGCCTTTTCTGTGTTTCTACACTAATAATATCACCAGGTTTGAGATAAATATTATCCTTAGGATCCTTTATCGCTTGGGACATATATATGCTTTGCGTTGATTTCCCCCGCTGTAAAGTTAACTTAACATGGTAAGCAGGAGCATCAGCGCCTTCAGCTAAAGCAATCGCTTCTAAAATGCGCAAGCCATTGGCAGGAATATCAAACCGACCCGCAACTTGAACCTGCCCTGTTACTGTGATTTTATCAGAGGGTCGATCTTTAATAGAAATAACAACTTGCGGCTCTAATGCTTTTGTTTGCAGCTGCTTTTCAATATCTTCAGCTATATCAAATACATATTTGTTATGAGCTTTTACCCGCCCCACATAAGGGATTTTTATCGTGCCATCCACACCAATTTGTTGAGATGGAATCTCAACAAAATTGCCATGGGGAAGCATCGCATCTTCATGAATAAAAGCGCCGCCCCTATGGGACTCAAAAACACTAATCCCTAAAACATCCCCTTTTTTAACGCGCAAATCAGCCCTTGGCTTATAAGATGTAAGACTCTTTGGCAGGGCTTTTGGCGGTTTATTTTTTAATTTCTGCGCAGCATCTGCATCCATGTCAACAAGCACAAATGAAAATTCTTCTTCAAGAGCTAATAAATAAATATCTGCTTCTTTTTCAAATAAAGTGCCTTGCGGCCCTGAACCAGGGATATGCTTGCAACTTGCTAAAATGAAACAAAATAAAAAACATAGAAATAAATTGATAGGCTGCATAATATTCTCCAGACCAGAAGTCTTTATGAATAAAGCATCAATGATTATGGTGAATATTATATAAGCAATTACAAGCCGAAGATTATAAAGGAATAATTTGTACCAATAATTATATTCTTGTTGAGAACATTAGCATTAATCCGAAATCAATATAACTTAATCCTTTTTAGAAAATGCATAAAGGAAAGCCTTAACATGCAGATTTAGCATAGGGCACTGCCCGAATTGAATAAAGTTTTACCCATTTAACAATCAAAAATATTTATTAAATTTTCATATTATTCCCAAGCGATATTTTAAGAGATATGCTTTTTAATAGCTCTGTCATATTTATTGCAAATAATTGCATTATACTAAAAAACTACTAGCAAATAAAAGAAACATCTAGTAAGTGTTTTTTATATTTTTTTCATAATTAGGAGTATCTGTTGTGACATACCATATTGATCATGTAGCTTGTTCTTGCCCAGGATGTTCAGGTCACGGTGTTGGTGGTAACGGAGGTACAGGAAGCGTTGATAATAGCAATGTGAATTTACCGACCTTCACGACATTGCAAGTTATCAACCAAATTGATAGTGGTTATCATTGGTCTGACAGCACTGTTTACTACACATTTTTAACAAGTGCTCTGCTTTATGGGTATAGCGGTACTGAATATGATGGCTTTTCTGCTTTTACATCAGCTCAAGAAGCTGCGACAATTGAAATTCTTGAAATGTGGGATGAGCTTATTGCCGTCGATTTTGTTCAAAATTATACAATCGGCTCGGGCATAGAGTTTGGTAATACAACAACAGAAATTGATTACGCTCATGCTTGGCTTCCAGGCGATTTTGCAAGTTGGACTGGGGAAGTTTGGCTCAACTCTGAAGGATATAATGAATTATATAGTCCTGATTTAGGTAGCTATGCCTATATGACAATCATACATGAAATCGGTCATGCAATGGGGCTTTTACACCCTGGTGATTATAACTGGGATGGTGTAAGCGATATGACATATGCTGAATATGCTGAATATGCGCAAGATACGCACCAATATACAGTTATGTCTTATTTTTATGCTCATAATAGCGGTGCAGATTGGAATGGCGGTAGTGGCTTGGTTTTCGCTCAAACGGCAATGGTACATGATATACTGACAATACAAAGCATGTATGGAGCAGACACAACCACACGTACAGGCGATACAGTTTATGGCTTTAATACGACTGAAACAGGCTCAGTTTATGACTTTTCTTCAAACAACACACCTGTTTTAACAATTTATGATGCAGGTGGCATTGATACGCTTGACCTATCTGGCTTCTCTTATGATGCCTTGATTGATTTGACACCAGGTAACTATTCAAATGTTGGCGGCGCTACAAACGCTATGACGCAAAATATCGGCATAGCCTATGGCACGATAGTTGAGAATGCTGTCGGGGGCTCTGGTAATGACACTATTATCGGGAATGACGCGGATAATATTTTAACTGGTAACGATGGCGATGATATCTTAACAGGTGGTATTGGTAATGACACACTAAACGGTGGCCTTGGGAATGACATCGCGGTTTATTCTTATGATATATCTGAATATACAATTACCTATCTAGGAGATTATATTACAATTTCCCATAGCACTGAGGGCACCGACACCGTTTATAATGATATTGAACTAGTGGTGTTTAATGGAACAAGCTATGGTTATAACGATATTTATGTTATCGGTGATACCGATATTGAAACAAATGGCGATGTAACACTTGGCTTTAGAGATGGTTACTATGCGTTGGTTCTTCAAGATGAGACGATCATTAACCTAACCTATAACAGCTCTCAGATAGATCATACAACATTTACTGGAATGCAGGCTGTTCATGCTGAAGCAAATGAGGATGGCAGCTATTCAGTTCTCTTTTATTCCACTGCAACAGGCAATTATAGCATTTATGATTTCTCTTCTTCTGGAGCCTATGAGCAAGCTGGTGAAGCTTTAACTATGGCAGAGACAGCTATAGCTGAAGAGTTTTTTGGCGCAGACCTTAACAATGATGATATTATTGGTGAAAATATCACATTAATTGAAGACAATGGTAATTATTCCTTATCTTACAGCTCTAATGGTTATTACATAATTCATAACAACGACATTACCATAAACCTACCGTCTAATGACAATATGGCAGAATTAGGAGGCTTGTGGCAAGGCTTGCAAATTGAAGCAAATGAAGACGGCACTTATCAATTATTAGCCTACAGCGCTGATGATCAAGAATATGCAGTAATTACAGTAGCAGCTAGCGGAGAATTTGTTGAAGACAGCGAGATTAATTTCTCTGATGAAACGCAACTGATTAATCTTGAAGACTTTTATAGCGCTGATTTAAATGAAGATACACAAATTGGTCACACAACAACTTTAATTGAAAATAACGGTGACTATTCTTTATACACTAGCGATGTAACAGGTGCTTATTTTGTATTAACACCTGAGAGTGAAACTGTATCTATCACATATTATGGCACGCCAATTACACCTGATACTTATACCGGTTGGGAAATATTGCATGTGGAAGAATTAGATGAACACTATTATTCTCTCCTTTGGTATAATTCAACATATGATTTCTATACATTCGATTTAGTTGATCAAAATTATGAATTTGTAGCAGAAATTAACCTCATTTCCCTTGGTGACTTTTTACTTGCTGAATCTATATTTGAAGTTGATTTAACGGATGATAATGAAATTGGGCATACCGGCAGCCTCATTGAAACCAATGGCAATACACAACTGATCATTAGTGATCAGACAGGACAATATGTCATAGAACAAGAAGGCCAGCTACAAGCCGCAATCACCTATAATGGCGAAGCTTTTGGCCCTAATACGCTTCAAGGTTGGGCTATAACGCAGGTGGAAAGTGATGGAAGTAATGGTGGCTATACTGGTCTTATCATTAATCAACAGCAGGGATTAAACTATACAGTTGCGATAGATGTATTTGGTGTTATCACTAGCTATGAGCAAATAGAAGATGAAATTGCGCTCATTGATCAAGAGACCGTCTTTGGTGTTGATCTTAATGATGATGGTGAAATTGGTCACGTCACAACGGAAGTTGAGGTTGAAGGCGATATTGATTTATTATACAGCACGAATGGCCATTATGTATTGCGCTTAGTGGATGATAGTGAAATTGAAGTC
>WTKA01000069.1 GCA_011524605.1 Hyphomicrobiales bacterium
TTCTTTTCTGTTCATAGTGTAAATCTATTGGTGCAGAATGGACTAAATAATCAAGTCCCGAGCCTAGCCTCACACTGTTCCTCGAAAATCTATAGTGAAATATACAAATATTATTGAATACGCTTTAGTGCATAAGCAGCTGTTATCGGAGCACCTGCACAGCATAATAAAGAGATACCTGATAAATATATCAGCGATTGTGTTATGTAAGCCTGACCATTAATGATATTAGCCGTTGCACTAACCCCGAAAATAAGAATAGGGATTGTAAATGGTAAAATTAAAACAGGCAGCAAAACGCCACCTTTAACCATTCGAATCGTTAAAGAAGCCCCTATGGCACCAAGCGCAGCTAACGCAGGTGTGCCGATGAGTAAAGACAAGCATAAAATAGCAATTTCAATAAAGTTAATATTGAGCATCAAGCCAAGCAGTGGCGTTATCAATATCAGTGGCAAGGCATTCACACACCAATAAGCAATTAGCTTCGTAATGACAATAAATTCTACGCTCATACTTGAGCTTAGCATCACATCCAATGAGCCATCATCATAATCAGCTTTAAATAAATGATCTAAACCTAAGAGCAAAGATAAAAGGGCTGCAAACCAAATGATAGCGCTGCCTATTTTTGATAATAGTTGCAAATCGGGCCCAACAGCGAAAGGAAGAATCGCAATCAAAATAAAAAAGAAAAAGCAACTTAGCAAAGCACCGCCGCCAGACCTTATATTGAGCTTAACATCTCTTGAAAACAAAACTAAAAAACTATTCAACAGTGGCCTCCTCAATTTTGATAAGGCCATCCTGAGTTAAATGCATCGGCGTTGCAGGTAAGTTCTTCATTTCAACATGGGTAGAAGCTATAATCATGCCTCCCTTGTTTAAATGATCTTGCATCAAAGTCATGAATATTTGTTCAGACTGTGTATCAAGGCCAACCGTTGGCTCATCTAAAATCCAAAGCGGGCGCGGAGATAATAATAGTCTAGCAATAGAAATTCGACGCCTTTGTCCTTGGCTTAAATAAGCACCAGGAACATCTATAGCATGGTTTAAATCCAATATTTTTAATACGTCAAATGTGGAAAGCCTTTCTTTATTGCTTTCAAATATTGAAGGTAAAAAGGCGCGCCAAAAGTCTAGCTGCTCTCTTACTGTTAATGCTGATTTTATCGGATCTTTATGCCCTAGATAATGTAAATGACGGGGATAATCCTCTTGGTCAGAAATGCCGATATATTCTATTTTCCCATTTTGATGATGCAAGAGCCCAGCTAATACACGCAACAAAGTTGACTTACCAATACCATTCTCCCCTTTTATAAGGAGCATCTCGCCAGCTTTAATCGAAAAACTTATATTATCGAATATTCGGCGACCAGATCTTTCAACACACAGCTCCTTACAAACAATAGTCTCAACTGTTTTGGAAAAAAAATTTTGATATATTTGTGTCATTTTATAAGGGAGATAGTCCTACTGATCGAATTTATATTTTACATTTATTTTAAAACTAAACCAACAGAAATATTTTTAGGGAAATAGCGTAACGATAAGAGTGCTGAGCTTAAACCTATTTTTCATACAAAGCCTACTAGCACACTCCCCTTAAACCCAGCCCTGTAGTTCTCTTATGGCTAAATCGCGCAGCATTTCCATCCCCGTTTGAGAATCATTTAAACATGGAATAAGTGCAAAATCTTCGCCGCCATGCTCTTCAAAAATCTCCCTGACTTCGTCATCAATTTCTTCTAATGTTTCAACACAATCAGAAGCAAAACCCGGCGTAATAATAGCTAATTTTTTCACACCATCTTTCGCTAATTTTTCAACTGTTTCATCTGTGTAAGGGGTTAGCCATTCCTCAGGCCCAAAGCGAGATTGGAATGTTAAAATAAGCTTATCTTTATCCATACCCATTTTTTCACGCAATAAACGAGCTGTTTTAGCGCATAGACAATGATAAGGATCTCCCTTTTTATGATAGCTTTTTGGCAAGCCATGGAAAGATGCAATAATTACTTCTGGTTCATAATCAAGCTTATCTAGCCCATCTTGCAATGATTTTGCTAATGCATCAATATGAATTGGGTCATCATGGTAGCTTGGTAAAATCCGTAGGGCTGGCTGCCAACGCATTTTCATAAGCGTTTCAAAAACTTTATCATTCACAGTAGCTGTGGTTGGCGCGCTATATTGTGGATATAGCGGTAAAATCAATATTTTATCACAACCTCTGTCTTTCAATGACTTTACTTTATCAGGGATCGAGGGCGTGCCATATCGCATAGCCCAATCAACAATGATGCGTTCTGAATGGCTAGCCATCATTTCAGATAAAATATCTGACTGTGAGCGCGTAATCGTGCGCAAAGGGCTTTCATCTTTTTCCTTATTCCATATGGAAGCATAAGCCTTACCAGAGCGAGAAGGGCGTGTGGTAAGAATAATACCATTAAGTAAAGGCCACCATATTGCTTTTGGCACTTCAATAACGCGTCTGTCTGATAAAAACTCTTTTAAATAACGACGCATAGGCCAATATGTTGTACCGTCAGGCGTTCCCAAATTAATAAGCAATACGCCAATTTTATGCATATGCACTTTTGGATGATCTTGTGGCAATCGGCCAACAGGTTCAACATGCGCTTTCAGTTTATTTTGCGTCATTTCATTCTCAGTTTATTTTATCTAGCTATCATTTTTATAAGTCGTTTTTTATACGGGTTTGTATGAAAATGAGATTAGATAATTTTATATATTTGAAAAAAGTAAAGTTATGAATCACTCTTAAGTTTAGTGACGAGGTAATCAAACTGGTCAAGGTTTTTAAAAGAAATAACGATACTGCCGCTTGTGCCAGAGCCTTTAATATCCACAGCCATACCAATATGAGAGGAAAGCTCATCTTCAATTGCTTTCACATTTGGATCTCTTCTTTTTTCTTGCTTTGTTTCACCTAAATCTACCAAACCTGTTTTTACAACGGTTTCAGCTTCTTTTTGGCGTAGCCTTTCTGCCTCACGAACAGAAAGACCTTTATTAACAATAACTTGCGCCAATTCAGAAGGGTTTTCAGAATTGACTAAAGCACGGGCATGACCCATTGTTAAGTCACCATTTAGAATATAGTTTCTAACATCTAGAGGCAATTTCATTAACCGAAGCATATTCGTAACATGGCTTCGGCTTTTTCCTATTATGTCACCTAAATCAGCCTGAGTATAATTAAACTCTTCAATCAGCTGCGCATAACCCTCAGCCTCTTCTAATGGGTTTAAATCAGCTCTTTGTACGTTTTCAACAATAGCAACTTCTAAAGACTGCTTATCATCAAGCTCATGAACAATGATCGGAACTTCATGTAAGCCTGCTCTTTGTGCTGCACGCCAGCGCCTTTCACCAGCAATAATTTCAAAGCTTTCTGCTGTTTTATTTTCTAAATTTTTTGACTTTAAGCTTCTCACTAAGATCGGCTGCAACATGCCTTGCTGTTTTAAAGAAGCGCTTAAATTTTCCAAATCTTCTTCTGCGAAGGCTTTGCGAGGATTTCTAGGGTTAACTGTTAAATATTCTACAGGAATTTTTTTTGCATCATTTAAAGAAGGCAAATCAGAAGATGTGCTTTGCTGAAGCTTAGTTGTTTGAAGGCTTGCTTGCGGACGCGGTTCGCCAATAAGTGCTGCTAAGCCTTTTCCCAGCCGTTGATTTGCATTTTTATCTGACATGACTTCCCCTAACTTCTACTTCCATTTAACTAGGCAACTAGTGCACGTTCCCGCTCAATCACTTCCGTAGCCAGCTGAATATAAGCCTGACTACCCACACAATTGACATCATAAATTAGAACTGGCTTGCCATGGGATGGAGCTTCTGAAACACGAACATTTCTAGGAATCAAAGTGTTATAGACTTTATCGCCAAAATATTCTTTCACGTCTTCAACAACTTGTTTTGCAAGCTTATTTCGCCCGTCATACATGGTTAAGATAATACCTTGAACATCTAATTGCGGATTAAGACTGTCCTTAACCTGATTAATTGTTTCTACTAATTGACCAAGACCTTCAAGCGCAAAAAATTCACACTGTAGCGGTACTAAAACTGCACTGGATGCGGATAAAGCGTTTAATGTCAATAGGTTAAGCGAAGGAGGGCAGTCAATTAAAACATAGGTAAACTCTTGACCATCTGGCATTTTAAGGTTTTTTATTGCATCTCGTAACCGAAATGCACGATCTTGGTCATTTGCAACATGCGCTTCAAACCCAAGCAAGTCTAAAGTTGATGGAATGATGCATAAATTTGGTATTTTTGTTTCTATCACCGTTGATTGAACAAGCGTATTATCATCCACACCGCTTTCTTTAGCCATTAACAAGTCATAAGAAGAACGTTCGCGCATTTCAGGACTAACGCCAAGTCCCGTACTCGCATTACCCTGCGGATCAAGATCAATAACAGCAACGCGTTCATTCACCGCCGCTAAAGCTGTTGCAAGATTAATGGCTGTTGTTGTTTTACCAACGCCGCCTTTTTGATTTGTAATTGCTAAAATACGGACCATTTCACTGCTTTCACATCTAAGAGAAAAATAATTCTAATACTTATATAGATTTTTTATTACCAATAAGGAAGCGTTTGTATGCGTAATACTGGGGATTGATTCAAAATCAAAGTGCCAATATTGTTTTGCAGCCTCAACTTCTTCACCCCAACGCTCCCCTTTAGGGAAAATCAATGTTGTTTTTGGCATAACAAATCGGTGTGCATACTCAAATAGCTTATCAAGATCTGCTAAAGCCCTTGCTGTAATCAAATCATAACCTGATTCGATATTTTCAGCTGAATAATTCTCTATGCGCAGCTGATAAATTTTAGCTTTCAAACCAAGTTCTCTGCGAACTGTGTTTAAAAAAACACTTTTTTTCCCGACAGATTCTACTAAATCAGTATGCCACGGTCTATCTGTCTCTACATTTGAAAATGCAGAAGCAATAACAAGTCCGGGCAAACCACCCCCTGAGCCAAAATCTAAATGTGTTTTTACGCTCTTTGCTATAAGAGGTAAAATTTGTACGCTATCGAGAATATGGCGGGTCCAGATTTCAGAGATTGTTGAAGGCGCAATCAAATTATGCGTTGGCTGCCACTTTTCTATCAGAGCGGCATAATCACATAGTTTTTGATATAGATCTTCAGATACATCAAAGCCTAATGCTTTTGTTAAATCGTCAAGGGTGGGGGGATTATTTGCAAACATGTCTCTCATGTAAAATTATAAAATTAATATTATGCAGAATTACGTGCTTTTTCTGCTTTTCTATGAATATTGGCTATTAAAACCATTATAGCAGCGGGTGTAACACCATCTACCCTGCCTGCCTCCCCTACTGTTAAGGGTTTTGCTCGGCTTAATTTCTGCTGAATTTCAATGGACATGCCAGAAATATCTTCATATTGAAAATCTTCTGGTATTTTTAAAGCAGATTCTCTTTCATATATGGTTATATCTCGGCGCTGGCGCTCTAAATAAACCTCATATTTTGCATCAATTGAGATTTGCAGCCAAATGAGATCACCATAATCTTCAGTAGCTAAAGCCTCAGGCCAAAGTAGCTTTAATGTATCAGCTGTATAGTCAGGATAAGCGAGCAAATCAAAAGCTGAACGCCTTACACCGTCTAAATTTAAATTTAAACCTTTTTTTACTGCTTCATTAGGGGTGATAGTCAGTGTTTTTAACAAAGACTTTAACGCATCAAGTTTTTCTATTTTATCCGTATAAGCTTGCATACGCTCAGCCCGTATAAGCCCAATTTTATTAGCCTTTGGTGTCAATCTTTGATCTGCATTATCAGAACGCAAAGTAAGTCTATATTCAGCACGGGAAGTAAACATGCGGTAAGGCTCTGAAACGCCTCGAGAAATTAGATCATCAATCATAACGCCAATATAGCCTTCAGAACGAGAAATCAAAAAAGCTTCCTCGCCCTTATAAGCCAATGCGGCATTAATTCCTGCTATTAAACCTTGAGCAGCTGCCTCTTCATAACCCGTCGTACCATTAATCTGCCCTGCCAAATATAGGCCTTTTACAGATTTCACTTCTAATGTTGGCCTTAAAGCACGTGGATCAACGTAATCATATTCAATAGCATAACCATATTGTAAAATTTCAACACTTTCCAGACCAGGTATAGATCTTACATATAAATCTTGAACTTCACGTGGTAGGGACGTTGAAATACCATTTGGATATATTGTATTATCATCAAGCCCCTCTGGCTCTAAAAAAACTTGATGGCTATCGCGGTCATTAAAGCGAACAACCTTATCTTCTATAGATGGGCAATAGCGAGGCCCTACCCCTTTGATATTACCGGAATACATTGCAGATCTCCCTATATTATCTGCAATAATTTTATGGGTTTCTGCTGTTGTCCGTGTAATCCCGCATTTAATTTGTTTTTGAGCTATTTTTTGCGTTAAGAATGAAAAAGGCACAGGATCTTCATCCGCATCTTGCATTTCTAACTGTTCCCAATCAATGGTATCGCTATTTAATCTAGGCGGTGTCCCTGTTTTTAAACGACCCAAAGGCAAATCTAATCCATACAAAGTTTCAGCTAGCTTTTCAGAAGGTTTTTCGCCCATTCTGCCTGCAGGCCAGTTTTCATCACCAATATGAATAAGGCCGTTTAAAAAAGTGCCTGTTGTTAAAACAAGCTGGTTTGTTTGCAATATATCGCCGCTAGCAAGCAATAAAGAGGTAACGACCCCCTTCTCTATTGTAATATCAGCGGCTTCATCGCCTATTATATCTAAATTATCATATTCACTCAGCGCTTTTTGCATAGCTTGACGATAAAGCTTACGGTCTGACTGTGTTCGTGGCCCTTGAACCGCAGGACCTTTACGACGATTTAAAAGACGGAATTGTATTCCTGATTCATCAGCAACCCTTCCCATAACACCATCAAGAGCATCAATCTCCCTAACCAAATGCCCTTTACCAAGGCCGCCAATAGCAGGATTACAAGACATAACGCCAATATTTGTAGGATCAAGCGTTACTAAAGCTGTTTTAACGCCTAAGCGCGCCGCTGCCGCCGCCGCATCACAACCAGCATGACCACCACCAACGACGATTACATCATATTTTTTTGACATTTTTGATCCAAATATTTCTAAGCTAAAATCTATAGCCTAATAATAGAACTATATCATAGTTTGGCTATCTATCTCTATTTATCTACATATCACTTTATTGGATATATTGATATAAATTATGAGGCTTAATTTTAAAAAGTTTCACGTGAAACCTTATTTAGCCCTATTCTTTTCTTTCATAACTTTTTTAAAATCAGCTTTATTCTGTTTTTTCTCTTCATAATTAGACTGCATAAGAGCGGGCGAAGGGGAAAATTGAATTTTAGGAGGATTATTAAATAAGGAAGGGATTGTACTTATAAATAGATTAAATTTCACCCTAATATTCTTTATTTTAGAATAGAGAAAAACGATAAGCAATATCATAACAACAAAGTAAGCAACAATGAAATGAATGGGATAATCAGTAAAAATAGGATGATCAAAAAGCACATCATCAGGGCTAGTAATATAAAGCCAAACCACCCAAATCCCTACATAAATATAAACTGAAAGTTTTGGAATATACCATAATGAAAACAAAAAGCTAAGCATACGCCAAAAAGAAGAGAAGAGAGCTATAGCATAATAAAGAATAAGCTTTGCTAAAAATAGAATAATTTTAAATAAAAACATTTATTTCCCGATACAGAATGTAGAAAATACAATATCAAGCAAGCCTTCGACATCCACATCACCTGTAATATTACCTAAAGAGCGGCTTGCTAAACGCAACTCTTCTGAAAGTAGGGCAGTATCACAATATACATCTGATTGCATTTTAGTTGCAGCATCCAAGAAGAGTGCTGTTTTTTCTAAGGCTGCTAAGTGGCGTTCATTAGTAACGGCTGTATTTTCTGCCCTTTTACTCAATTCATTACAAATTTCTTCCATTTTAGTTTTTAAAACTTCTAAATTATCTCCATTTTTAGAAGATAGCTTTATAGGTTCAATTAAATTAGAAATTTGCTCTATTACTTGGTAGCCATCTGTATTTTCAATATCAGCCTTTGTATGAATAATAATCTCTATTTTAGGCATAAATATATCTAATAGTTGTTTAGGAATGGGTTCGACATCAGGTGCTAATACTAAAATAGGAATAAGTAGATTATTATTATTAGAAATTTGTTCAATTGTTCTTTCTATACCTATTTGTTCAATTTGATCACTACTCTCCCTTAAACCGGGCGCATCTTTTAATGTGATAATGTGATTGCCTATAGAAATTTTATCAGTGACAAAATCGCGTGTAGTACCTGCGATAGGGGTCACAATAGCGGTTTCATCCCCTGTTAATGCATTTAACAGACTAGATTTTCCTGCATTTGGTGCACCAACAAATAAAAAGGTTATGCCATCGCGAATAAAAATCCCAGATTTATTCTCTATGTTAGTTTTAATATCTGCGGTAACTTTTGCTAATGGTACTCTTATCGCCTCTAAAATCTGATTAGAGACATCATCTTCATCTTCTGCAAAATCAATGTCAGCGGTCAACATTGCCATTATATGAGTTAAATCCTCTCGCCATTGATTTACTTTTTGGCGAATTCCACCCCTCATTTGGCTTAAAGCTTGCTTTCTTTGCGCTTCAGAATGAGAGTGAATAAGATCACTAATGCCTTCAGCCTCATCTAAGCTCATTTTACCAGATAAAACAGAGCGCTTAGTAAATTCTCCAGCTTCAGCTAATCTTAGATTTTCAAAGATTGAAAAACATGAAAATATTTTTTGCGTAACAGCGGGCGAACCATGACAATGAAATTCGACTAAATCTTCACCGGTAGCAGAGGCGGGGGCTTTAAAATAAAGCAAGACTATATCATCAATAATTTCTTTCGTCTTAGGGTCAAATATTTGAGTGAAATGGGCATGACGCGGTTTAATCTTTTTTAGATCAGTCATTGCTTGCGCTATTTCTAAGGCTCTAGCACCAGAAATTCTGATTATAGCTATACCGCTAAAGCCATTACCAGAGGATAGGGCAAAAATAGTATCTTGCATTTTCATCACCGCTGCTTAGATGAATATCCTTTTATCTAGGATACTAAACCTACTTTATTCTCATATCATTTATAAATTTATTTGTTTCACGTGAAACATAATTAACTATAAAAAAGAAGGCCTCATTTTTACTGAAGCCTTTTTTAGATATATTATAATCTTAACTATTCATATTTTTAAAATATATGATTTCAAACAAACTATTATGTGTTCATTGAATCAAAGAATTCATCATTACTCTTAGTCTGACGTAGTTTATCTAATAAGAATTCAATAGCATCAACTGTACCCATAGGGTTTAATATTCTTCTTAAGACAACCATCTTCTTCATTGTTGCAGGATCAATAAGAAGATCATCTTTGCGCGTACCTGATTTTAAGATATCAATAGCAGGGAATACACGCTTATCAGAAACTTTACGATCAAGTATAAACTCTGCGTTACCTGTACCTTTAAATTCTTCAAAAATAACATCATCCATTTTACTGCCCGTTTCCACGAGAGCTGTTGCTATAATTGTTAAAGAACCGCCTTCTTCAATATTTCTTGCTGCACCAAAGAAGCGCTTAGGTCTTTGAAGAGCATTAGCATCAACACCGCCAGTTAAAACCTTACCAGAGGAAGGAACAACCGTATTATAAGCACGACCTAAACGGGTGATAGAATCAAGTAAAATAACAACATCACGCCCATGTTCCGTTAATCTTTTTGCTTTTTCTATAACCATTTCAGCAACTTGTACGTGACGAGCAGCTGGTTCATCAAAAGTAGAAGAAATCACTTCGCCATTCACACTACGTTGCATATCTGTCACTTCTTCGGGACGTTCATCAATAAGGAGAACAATTAAATAGCATTCCGGGTGATTTGAAGTGATAGATTGTGCAATATTTTGCAATAAAACTGTTTTACCTGTGCGGGGTGGGGCGACAACAAGTGCACGCTGACCTTTACCAATGGGAGAAACAATATCAATCACACGAGCGCTTGGATCTTTAATTGTAGGATCATTCATTTCCATTTTCAAACGCTCATCTGGATATAATGGCGTTAAATTGTCAAAATGAACCTTATGCCTTGCCTTTTCAGGCTCATCAAAGTTAATAGCATTAACTCTTAGTAAAGCGAAATAGCGCTCTCCATCTTTTGGGCTACGGATTTGACCTTCAATTGTATCACCCGTTTTTAAAGAAAAGCGTCTAATTTGACTCGGTGATATATAAATATCGTCAGGGCCAGGTAGATAGTTTGCATCTGGTGAACGCAAAAAACCAAAACCATCTTGTAATATTTCAACAACGCCTTTTCCTATAATTTCAATTTCTTGCTCTGCCAGGCGCTTTAAAATAGCAAATAAAAGCTCTTGCTTTCTTAAACTACTTGCATTTTCAATTTCATGCTCTTCAGCAAATGCAACGAGTTCTGGAGGTGTTTTACTCTTAAGGTCATCAAGATTAATTTGATTCATAAAATTCCAACATTTCATAAAGGAAATAAATTATATATAGGTAGGGAGGAGCGATAAATATTAGAGCTATGATATTATTATAATCTAACGCTTATACTAATTTATAATCATAAACGATAAAAAATCAAGTTTTAGATATATTTTTTAATTTAAAAAGGCTCAGCTATTGCCATTATTACAATAATAATCATTAAAATTGTTGGAACTTCGTTCATTTTGCGGAAAAAACTCCCGCTATATTTTAATTCATCTTGTAAAAGCTGTTTCCGCCACTTAGCACAAACCATGTGAAAAGCAGTCATAGCAATGACACAGATAACTTTAGCCCAAAACCATTTTTCAGAAAGATAGTTGGCATAATTAAGATGAATCATGAATAAACCCGTCAGCCAAGCGACTATCATTGCGGGATTCATGATTATTCTTAATAGCTTTTGCTGCATCACTTTTAAAATATCAGTATTTTTACCCTCACTAGCTGCTTCTGCATGATAAACATATAATCTAGGCAAATAGAGTAGGCCAGCCATCCAACATATAATAGCAATAACGTGAAATGCTTTTATATATAAAATCATTTATTCTTCCTAATCTTCTAGCAGCTACATGTTTAACTATCTTAACTCAGCATAACTATTGAAAACAAAACCTAACAGTTAGCAGTGTCTAATTCTATGAAGGGCTTGCTCCACATGGCTTATAGGGGTTTCTTTGCGTATACCATGCCCTAAATTAAAAATCCAAGGCTGATTTATACTTTTTTCTTTTATAAGATCAATCTCTTTATCGAGAGCAATCCCGCCAGATAATAATGCTATTGGATCTAAATTACCTTGCAAACAAATATTTTGTCCAACAGCTTGACAGGCATAATCAATATCAACACTCCAATCTAACCCTTGAGCATCTGCTTTTGTGATAGATTGTATCTGATTTAAATATTGTCCGGCGCCTTTAGCAAAAACGATAACAGGAACATCAGGATATTTTGATTTCACGCCTTCAATTATTTTTCGAATTGGTTTTAAACTAAGCTCCTCTAGCATATGAGGACTTAAACTACTTGCCCAACTTTCAAAAATTTGAACAACCTCTACGCCTGCTTGAATTTGTTGGCATAAATAATCAATTGAAGATTGAACTAAAATTTCAATTAATCTATTCATTTCAATAGGTTGCGTATAATAATATTGACGAGCTGCATCTTGATCATCTTTCCCTTTGCCAGCTATCATATAGCTTGAAACAGTCCATGGCGCACCGCAAAAACCTAAAAATGTAACCTCTTTTGGAAGAGATGATTTAACAATATCAATTGTTTCAAATACAGGATTCAAATGATTTAAGATTGCATCTTTGCCTTTATTTTCAAGACTATCAAGATCGAGCTTTCCTAATTTAGGTCCTTCTCCTGCTTCAAAGCGAACTTCTTGGCCAAGTGCATCAGGGATAACAAGAATATCAGAAAATAATATAGCACCATCAAATCCAAAACGTCTTATCGGCTGCAATGTTACTTCAGCAGCAAGCTTTGGATTATAGCAAAGACTTAAAAAATTAGGAACATCTGAACGTAAAGCACGATATTCAGGTAAATAACGACCTGCTTGTCTCATAAACCAGACAGGTAATGGATTATTTATATTTCCTGCAAGTGCGTTTTGTAAAATTTTCATATGTTCTCTTCTTAAAAATCAAAAATAATCTTTTTTTAACTT
>WTKA01000122.1 GCA_011524605.1 Hyphomicrobiales bacterium
TATTAACAATTATTTTGTTCACAGACTATATTTGATTAATTTTATTCATTTTTTACTTCATGAAGACGTAAATTAATCTTAGGCTTATAGTCAATAAAGATATACAACTTCTAAGAGCCTGTTTTTTATAGTATTCGGCAAAATTGATCAAATTAACTGGCTGCCAATGAGAGAATTTCATGGATAATATATAAAAAATAGGCACAGTTCTTAAAGGCTGGCTTAAAATTGCCTTGTTGAGTGTCGAAAAGCCTTGTAAATAACAGCTACTCTGGTGCCCATCTTTTTGAACTAAACCATTTTCCTTCGCTATTCAGTCAATTGCTGCATTGAATACAGATACTAGTGCAATCAAGAATGGTTCTTAGCTAGTTTAATAAAACTTTTTATTTTTCCTATTGATTTAACACCAGCTGTCTCTTCAACACCTGATGAAACATCAACCATACTCGGATTTACTTGTGTTATAGCCTGCTGAATATTTGTTGTGTTTAGTCCACCAGAAAGCATAAATGGTTTTGATTTTGGCCACTCATTCAATAAAGACCAGTCAAATTTTTCACCATTCCCCCCTGGCAATAATGATCCTTCAGGCGGCTTTGCATCAAATAAAGGAATAAAGTCCAAACGACTATATGAAAGAGCATCTGTGACGTCTTTCTTAGACCTAATTTTAAAAGCTTTTATAATGGACACATTCGTATTGCTCTTAATCTGATTTAATCGATGCGCGGTTTCAGAGCCATGCAGTTGGAAAAAATCTGGCTTAACAACCCTATTAATTTGTCTTATTTCATCATCGGAAGCATCAACAATTAAGGCAACAATTTTTGCCCGACCGCGTGCGATCTCAGCCAACTGCCCTGCCTGTGTCAAATCAATATTACGCGGGCTTTTTGGAAAGAATACAAAACCGATATAATCTGCTTTTGATTCAAGAGCAGCTTCTAAGCTATCTTTTTTTGTAAGACCACAAATTTTAATTTGAACCATATGTAGTCTTTCCAGTAGCTAGGTAAAACACAGATATAATTTTCACTAAATGTTCATCAGCAAAAAATTACTTTATCATTAAGCTCTTTTTTGTTTGTGTCGCAATATGATCTTTCAACTTTGCACTTTCTTGTTCAAGCTTTCTATTTTTATTACGTTCCACTCTAGCTGACTTACGATATTTTCTTTGATTAAGCCAATCCACAATTCCGCCAAATAAAATGCCAATGACCATAGTACCTATCATGACTAGATATAAAGGAAGCTCTATTGCGTAAAAAGGTGTTTCAGAATTAAATGGATCAAAGTTAATTAAAACAGAATGACGGTTTGAAAGCATAAAGCCAGCAAAAACGACCATAATTGGCAATAATATAATATATTTTATAAATCTAATCACAAAAACTCTCTAATTTTGGGTCTGATAAATGCGCATAAATAATATATTACATTAGCTATTTAAACGCTCTTTAATATCTTTTCCCATTTTAAAAAAGGGAACAATTTTCTGCTCAACTTCGACACTTTCTCCAGTTTTTGGATTGCGACCAGTACGAGGCTTCCTTACTTTTGTTGAAAAGGCGCCAAAACCTCTCAACTCAACTCTATTTTGTGTTGCTAATGCTGTAATAATTTCATCGAAAATGGTATTAACAACCAACTCAACATCTCTTTGGAAAAGATGCGGGTTTTTATCAGCAATTTTTTGAATTAATTCAGATTTAATCATATTACACCCTGTAAAATATCTAGTTATAAATGATTATGATTTCATTATTACCCAAAAGATAATCTAAATATACAAGAGTATCAATTATTAATTATGCTTCCAAAGGGCTAAAATGCCATTAAATTTATATAGTTGTGTATTTTCTACGCCAATAGCTTGTGACAATATTTGTATAATAGAAATATTACCCGCAAACAAATCTTGTAATTTATTCTCTTGAGAAGGCTTATAATTCTCAATTTCTAAATTTTCAAGATTATGATTTTCTTTTAAATAGGAGAGCGCTTTCATTTCTCCCCCAATAGCATCAATAAGCTTATGCTCCAAAGCTTCTTTACCTGAAAAAATCCGTCCGTCACCTAAAGTGCGTGCAGAAGCTGTATCTAAGCCTCGACTTGTTTCGACGAGTTTTAAAAACCATTGATGGGAATCATCAACGACCTTTTTCAACACAGCCTCACTTTCAGCACTAATAGGCTTTGAAATATCAGGCTCTGCCTTAAGCGGATCACTTTTTACTGAGTTTAATTTTACGCCAACATGATCAAGGAGGCCACCAACCTCGCCCCATTGGATTAAAACACCAATTGAGCCGACGATAGACGTTTCTCTAGAAATAATATAGTCAGCAGATAATGCAGCGATATAGCCACCAGAAGCTGCCATTTCATCTATCACAGCTATAACAGGCTTTTTTTCTGCTACATATCTTACATACTCATACAGACTTTCTGATCCAGCTGTTGTGCCGCCAGGACTGTTTATTCGCAAAACCACTGCTTTAATTGCGTCATCATCACGAATATCTTGTAATAAAGCGGCTCTTCTTTCATCTGTTGTAATCACATCTTGAATATGAATGCGAGCAATATGATCTGACCCATTTTGCTCCCCATCAGAAAAAGAGATAAAAAGACCAATAATAGAAAGCAATATAACAACAAATGTAATAAGACGCCAACGACTTCTACTTTTCAATAATCGCCTATAACTTAATAACTCTTCTGCAGAATAAGCCATATTATGCTTGCCTTAAATTTTAAAATAATCTTGGCCTTTGTAATGAACAAGACAAAGATAAATTGCAAGCATTATATTATTTACTGATCTTCTGGAAAGTTTCGTGTTGCCTCATCATTTAATGCTTTTCTATATTCAGTTACATTCAAATTATAAACAGGACTATTACCAACAGCAATTGTTGGCGTGCATTTAGAATTATTGCATGCAAGATTTTGCTCTGTTAAACCTACTTCAGGTATTCTTCTAAACACAGCAACGTCATTTATAGTAACACTTGATGTTGGGATTGTTATATCAGTTGAAAATTGAACTTCAGACGATGAATCCAAAACAATTAAATTGGTTGAACCTGCTATAACCCCCGTTAAAGAGAAGGTAAAGGGATCCAATACTTTAGCTGTGACTAGCGCTGGATTACCAATAACAATCTGCGAAATTGGTGCATCCATCTTAATAATGCGCGCCTTATTTAAGGGAGCAGTCATTGAACTGGCTTGAGCAGTAACAATAAAGCAAAGGCTTGCAGCCATTAAAAAAGAAGTTTTCTTAACAATAGTTTTTATGAGCATGGTTTGATCCTTAAATACTCGCAATATTACTTATAGTAAACGGACTATAAACGGGTTTAGTGAATAAGTCGTAAAAATTTATCGTAATATTCCTCTAATTACTCATTATTGCTTTGATACTTGTTTATGCTTTAGCTCAGGACATGGCGCGCGCAAATTTATATTCCAGATATATAAATTCGCATATAGATTGAAAGGCAATTTAATCCATATCTTTTTACGGGAATTTTATTTGATTACTTTATACCTATAGGAGAAGAGCATTTGAGTTGCTTTTCTCAATTTTGGTGGAGTAAAAAATGAAAAAATTAAATACAAAATTAAATGCCTATCTAAATGATGAATCAGGTGCAACAATGATTGAGTATGCTTTAATTGCGGCTCTCATCTCTGTTGTAGCAATCTCTGCCCTTTCTGGCGTTGGTAAGCAAGTGAAGGGAACTTTCAATGACATAAATAAAACCCTTAGATAATATTTCTTAGCTAACAGCCCTAAAAAAGATCTTCCGCCTTTAAAGGTGGAAGATTTTTATTCTTTACATCAATTAAAGAAAATATGTCAATTTAAGACCTGAACTCAATTAAGCACCATTTATGCATTGAGTTCATATGCTATTAGACAATATATTGCATAGCCTATCATGGCATACGACAAGTATATATGCTATAATATTAAGTAATACAGAGACTTAATACAAAATTCATAATAGGCTATAATAATAATTTAACTCTATATACCAACAAAGCAATTTAGTTAAAAATATAGCATTTTCATTCATCTGAAATTTAATAATCAGCTTTATCTTGTTTTTCAGACAACAGGGACTGGTTGTCATGGGAAAACATAAATTTATTGGAGAATAAAATGAAAGCTCTTAAAGCAAAATTCGCAACTTACGCTCAAGACGAATCTGGTGCAACAATGATTGAATACGCATTGATTGCAGCTCTTATTTCTGTTGCAGCGATTACTATTCTTGGTCAAGTTGGTACTGGCGTTAAAACTACGTTTACAAAAATTGAAAGCCAAATTGACTAATTTATTATTATTTGATTTTCATATCAAGAAACCTTCCATCCTCGGGTGGAAGGTTTTTTTTATTAAAAAATCATATCTATTCAATATATTACTCCCTACTTAATATAAGAATTTTCATAATTTTTACAAATAAGAAAAATAATAATTTAACGCTATATAGCAATGCAGAAGTTTAACTAAAAACATACCATTTTCATTCATCTGAAATTTAATAATTAGCTTTAGATTGGTTTTCAGACAACAGGGATTGGTTGTCATGGGAAAACATAAATTTATTGGAGAATACAATGAAAGCTCTTAAAGCAAAATTCGCAACTTACGCTCAAGACGAATCTGGTGCAACAATGATTGAATACGCATTGATTGCAGCTCTTATTTCTGTTGCAGCGATTACTATTCTTGGTCAAGTTGGTACTGGCGTTAAAACTACGTTTACAAAAATTGAAAGCCAAATTGACTAATTTATTATTATTTGATTTTCATATCAAGAAACCTTCCATCCTCGGGTGGAAGGTTTTTTTATTCAAAGAGAAATTAAATATTTTTCTCAGCTTTTTTTTAAGATGATTTTGCTAAAATAAATCATCTAAACTAACTGGAAAGAAAAAATTGATGTTTGATCTTTTACCAACAGCCTATATTTTAACGATTTTCCCCATGCTCATGATTTTTGCTGCAGTGGGAGACATTATTTCAATGAAAATTACGAACCATCTTGTTTTACTTGTGGTAGCAAGTTTTTATGTTGGCGCTATTTTAATAGGCATGCCCTTAGAAACCATTCTGGTTCATACAGCTGTCGGCATTGGTTTCTTTCTTCTTGGCTTCATCTTACATATTATCGGCATATCTGGAGGCGGTGATATCAAGCTTTTAAGTGCTATTTTATTGTGGGTCGGCCCTTACCATGCGGATTATCTAATTCTATTCACTCTGTTATACGGCGGGGCTGTTGTTATTCTCAGCTTGTGGCTAAAAAATATTCCTATGAACCACTTTATGTTAAAAAATTCAGCATGGATGCGCACGATTGCAAGTGATGGAAAATTTGTGCCTTATGGCATTGCTATTTGTGCAGGTGCCTTAACAACATATACAAACACGATATGGTTTGAGAAGCTTAACGACTTGCCTATTTCTTAATTTATTTTGGTTTTCATGCTGTTGGCTGCAAAAGCTTGAGAACCGCTTAAAGACTTACCTATTTCTTAGGCTAAGATAAAATTCGCAAAAACAAAAGCCCATAAATTATAAATATTCGCCTCTTTGAAAATAATTAAAAGGGTATTTTTGTACCATCATAGGCATATAAATAACCCGATTTATCGGTTGTTAAATGATTAATAACCGATAAAAGCATTGTAGCAGACTGTTCTGGCGTAAATATCTTCATTGAAGATTTAGCATATTTTTCACTTAGCTTTGTTGCAACAGTGCCAGGATGCAAACCAATAACTAAACTATTTGAATTTTTACGTTTTTGCTCAATAGATGCACATTTAATAAATTGGTTCAAAGCCGCTTTTGCAGCGCGGTAAGACATCCATCCCCCAAGACCATTATCATCTATTGAGCCAACCTTGGCAGACAGACTTGCAAAACATGCAGCTTTATCCTTTGGTAAAAGAGGCAAAAAATACTTCATTAAAAGAGCAGGCCCCATGGCATTTAATGCGAATTGCCCTTCCATTGCAGACTGCTCTAGCTGTTTAAAAGCTTTTTCAGGCCCAAAGCCATTCACTTCCAACCCACCTGTTGCATCAAAAATCAGGTCGTATTTTTCTTTTTTTGCCAAAAAAATATCTGCTATATCTTTTATTCGCTCTTCCTTTGTCATATCAAAGTTTGGAAATAAAATACGATTAATTTCCGAGCATTCAACACAATTTGAGTATTGTTTCAACTCATCTGTTATCGCGCGCCCTATACCTCCATTACTACCAATCACAAGAGCGCGAAAAGGGTGATCAAAAAATGCCATATCAATGTCCTAAACTATATATCTAACCCTTGTTCACGTAGGGCAGCAAGCAGAGGAAGCAAGGGCAATCCTAAGATCGAAAAAAAATCCCCTTCAATTTTATCAAAAAGAGCAGCACCTCGCCCTTCCAATTGATAACAGCCCACGCTAGAGAGAACACCTTCTCCGACTTTTTTAAAATAACCTTCAATTTGTTTGTCTGATAAAGAGCGCATGAAGAGGCAAGACGTTGATATATGCCGCCAAATAATTTCACCATCCAAACATAGACTTACGCCAGAATATAAATGATGCCTATTGCCAGATAGAACTGACAGGCGTTTTTTGCCTTCTGATATGGTGGAGGCTTTATGCAATATTCTATCTTGAAAACCCAAAACTTGATCTGCGCCAATAATTAATTTACCGGGCTGGCTTTTAGAAATATCTTTTGCTTTCAAATCCGCTAAAAATAATGATAGCTCCTTAGGGCTGAATGCACTTTCCCCTCCCTTTTTTTCAACTTCTACTCTTTCGTCAATCTGTGAAGCCTGTATCTCAAATTCGAGGCCAGCATTGAGTAAAATTGTTTTTCTTATAGCGCTTGAAGAAGCTAAAATAATATCCATGAGGGATTGAAATCCTTATTCAATGGCAAAGATTGCATGTAAATTAAAAATAATATTGATTTTGGCTATTAATTTATCTTTACCCCTTGTAAGATGCCGGGAAGTTAGCAATATATACAATATAATCTATCGAGCAAAAATAAATAGAATCTTTTTTTAAATAGCTATCTTTTCTGTTTGATCATCACCTAATGTTGGACATTTATGAACGCTGAATTTGACATGACAACTATATTTTTTCTTATTGTAGCCGCTGTAATTTTTTGGCGTCTGAAAAGTGTTTTGGGAACAAAAACAGGGCATGAACGCCCACAAAACCGCCACGCCCCATCAGAAAAAGTGAATAATGATAATGTGGTGCAGCTACCAAATAATAAAAAAGAGGCAACTTCAGAGGATTATCCTCAGCATCCTGATTTAATGGATGAAGAAGAAAAGTTTAAATGGACAAAATTTGCAGAAGAAGGCTCTGATCTAGCTGCTTCTTTTGATGCTATTTATGAAAAAGATAATAGCTTCCATCCCCGTGATTTCCTAGATGGTGCAAAGCTCGCCTATGAAATGATTGTTCTTTCTTTTGCTTCAGGCGATAAAGAGACCTTAAAGCCGCTATTAGCTGATGTTGTTTTTGATGGTTTTGAAAAAGCAATCGATACGCAAAAAGAGCAAGGCATCAAAACAGAAATGACTTTTGTTGGCATTCAAAATGCAAAATTCTTAGATGTCCATATGGACGCAGATCAAAAAAATACAGAAATCACCCTCCGCTTCTCGTCTGAAATCATAACAGCAACCTATGACAAAGATGAAAACATGTTAGAAGGGGATCCAAATCAAGTATCGACAATTGTTGATATTTGGACTTTTGCAAGAGATATCACAAAATCAGATCCAAACTGGTTCCTAGTTGCAACAAAATCTGAATGACATGTCAAAAACAACCATAGCTCAGCCAATTGCCTTTGATCAAATATCAAATTGGGACAAAGATGATTTGTTGGCTGCCTATGAAGCCTTTCGCATTTCAGATCAAAGCCCAATTACAAGGCCGCTTGATCAACAAAATATATCGCTTTTTCATTCTCTAACAAAGCTCAGAGAAAAAGCTAAAGATACCAATTTAAAGCATCATAGCGAAGCGCGCAATTTTTTTGAAATGCATTTTAATGCTTTTCAAATGAGTAGAGGCCTTGAAAGCGGCATGATAACAGGCTATTTTGAGCCTGTTGTAAAGGCTTCTAAAATAAGAAACTTAGCTCATTCTCGCCCCTTATACGCTTTGCCAGAGGGACATATACGGCTTGAGCCTAATAGCCCCGATTTCCCTCCTTCTATCCCCTCTGATTTTAATGCTGCTAATCAACATTTAAAAAAACAAGTTTCTGCTTATCCCAGCCGTGAAGACATAAATGCTTTTGATAGCAATCCACCAAGCTGGCTAAAACCTATCGCTTTTTTAGATCCAGTTGATGCATATTTTATTCACATTCAAGGCTCTGCAACTTTAGAATTAGAAAATGGTGATATGTTACGAATTGCCTATGCAGGACGTAATGGCCATCCTTATATTTCAATTGGTAAGGCCATTATAAATGAAGGGATTATGAAGCAAGGGGAAGTGACCTATGATAGCCTCGTAAAATGGTTGAAAGATAACCCTAACTTTCGGGATAAGATACTCAACCAAAATCCATCCTATATATTTTTTGCTCCTTCTGATTTTCAAAACTTCACCAAAGGCCCCGTAGCAGCAGCGGGTGTCGCCTTAACATCCATGCGATCAATGGCGATTGATCGGGACTATTACCCCTATCATCTGCCTATTTTTGTACATTCTGAAATATTTGATAGCGCAGAAAATTTGGTTAAATTTGAGCAGCTTATGATTGCGCAAGATACAGGTGCTGCCATAAAAGGCATGCAAAGAGGTGATGTATTTTTTGGACGGGGCGAAAAACAAGGTATTCTAGCTGGGAAAACGCAAAATAAAGCACGCTTCACCCTATTGTTACCAAAAGATATATCACCAGAAAGCTTGAATTTTACCGCTAAGTAAAGCATTATATAGCTTCAGGATATAAATGCATTAACTTGGAAAATAGAATAGTTAAGAGCTTGCCTTTTATCCATAGCATAGCATTGAGATGCAAGGTCTAAAGCGCTTGAAGAAAAATAGTAAAAATAACAAGGGTGAAAAAACATCTGATAGCCAAAAGCAAGATATGGCCTTGTGGGAACATGTAAAAAAATCTATATCCCCCCTCCCTTCAAATATTACGCAAAAACACCTAACCGCGCTTAAAGAACCACCTCGTAAGAAGCAGAAAGCCGTTCAAGAAGAAATTTATTTTACCCTTCCCAAACAATTTGATATAAGAGGTGGGAAAGAGAAGCCTTGGCAATTTACAAACCAAGATGATAGCGGCTTCACTAAAATTGAAAAAAATATCCGTAAAAAATTAAGTAAAGGGCATAAACCGATTGAGGCTGTGTTGGATTTACATGGCATGACGCAAGAAAGAGCCCATAATGCCTTAAAGCAATTTATCCACAATTGCCGAAAAATGGGATTTAGACATGTCATTGTCATTACTGGTAAAGGCAAAACGCAAGCTAATGATCCTTATTTTCAAAAAGGGCAAATGGGTATATTGAGATCAAAACTCCCCATATGGCTCTCTTCTGCTGATTTAAAACCATCTATCGTTGCTTATGAGCAAGCGCCCCAACACCATGGCGGCAGCGGAGCTTTTTATGTGCATATCCGCCGTCAAGGCCGATGAGGCTTACTCTTCATTTTCAGCTTTATAACGATCAAGAATATCTTGACCCTGTGACCCCATTTCGCCTAACCATTCTAATGTAATTGTTTCACCAATTAATTTAAGTTCCTTACTTAACGCTTCGCTTGGCTCAAGAATTTTCATCCCATTGTCTTCCATGCCTTTAAGGAATTTAGCCGTTTCATTTCTAGCTTTTAATTCACCCGTTTCTTGCGCTAAACGTGCTGATGATAAAAGACAATTTTGCACCTGTGTCGTTGCTGTTTTAAATGTATCTTCATTAATCAATACATAATTGCGTGGAAGCCAGCCACGTATATCATAGAAATAAGATAATCGATTCCAAATTTTACGGTTATATCCTGTTGCCGCGGAAGAGATTAAAATTTCAACTTTTTTTAGATCAATTGCATATTCAAGTTCGGCAATTTTTACCTTTGGCGGCATCATCATGCCTGTTAACTCCGCTATACGGCGTGTTGTTTTATCAAAAGCAAAAAATCCTTTGCCAGAAAGGCTGGACAGATCCTCAATTGGATTATCTGTAAAAATGCCCTGAGGCGACCATGGAACAGAATATAATAAACGCGTATTATGTTTTGCGAGCAAAGCTTCCAATTCATTTTTTGAAGCATTATGCAATTTCAAAGACTGATCATAATCAGTTGCGACAAAAGGCAAGCTATCCAGACTAAAAAGCGGGTCTAGGTCTGCATAAGAAGCAAGAAAAACCTCACCAATAGGCACTGCAGCTACTTCAACAGCCTTTTTGATTTCAGCAGAACGATAAAGACTGCCACCAGAATGAACATTGATCTTAATCGACCCACCGGTGCAAACTTCCACAGCCCTTGAAAAAGATTGTGCAACTTGCGTATGGTAATTATCCTTTGAATAAGCGGTCGCAAATTCCCAAAAACCATTTGCAGATGCTGGAAGTGCCGTAAATAAATTTGCGGCTAGAAAAGTTGCAATAAAAGGCTTTAATTTACGGCCTGCCATAGTAGATATCCCAAATAATAAATTTTATGCAGGCTAAAATAACAGCTAAATGCAAATTATTCTTAAATGTTATTTATTTTAATAAAAATAACTTCATCAGCTCAATGCTTTAAATTCCAGTCTGCGTTTATGCAAAATAGGCTCGGTATAACCAGATGGCTGGGATACCCCTTCAAACACAAGCTCTACCGCCGCTTGAAAAGCTATTGAGCGATCAAAATTATCCGCCATCGCCTTATAATTTGGATCGCTAGCATTTTGCTCATCGACTATTTTTGCCATTCGTTTTAAAGTCTCAATCACTTGTTCTTGTGTACAAATGCCATGGGTCAGCCAATTTGTCATATGCTGGGAAGAAATGCGCAACGTAGCTCGATCTTCCATTAAACCCACATTATTAATATCAGGCACTTTGGAACAGCCAACGCCATGTTCGACCCAACGAACCATATACCCTAAAATGCCTTGGGCATTGTTATCTAATTCATTTTGAATCTCATCTTCTTGCCAATTCACTCGATCGGCAACCGGAATAGTGAGAATATCTGAGAGCTTTGCACGCTCACGGCTTATCAGCTGCTCTTGTATATCGCTCACAAGGATTTTGTGATAATGAGTGGCGTGCAATGTCGCTGCTGTTGGCGAGGGAACCCAAGCACAATTTGCACCAGCTTTTGGATGGCCTATCTTCTGCTCCAGCATATCTGCCATTAAATCAGGCATTGCCCACATGCCTTTACCAATTTGAGCGCGCCCTTTAAACCCGCAAGCAAGCCCAATATCGACATTATTATCCTCATAGGCATTTATCCATGATGTCGCTTTCATGTCAGCCTTACGCAACATAGGACCGGCTTGCATTGCCGTATGCATTTCATCCCCCGTACGATCTAAAAAGCCTGTGTTAATGAAAACAACACGGGATTTTGCTGCGCGAATACATTCTTTTAAATTCACTGTTGTCCGGCGTTCTTCATCCATAATACCAATTTTAATTGTATCTCTTGGTAAAGAAAGAATATCTTCAACAGCATCAAAAGTCCTATTAGCGAATGCAACTTCTTCAGGACCATGCATTTTAGGTTTTACAATATAAATTGATCCCGTTCTGGAATTACGTTCCCCGTTTTTTTTCTGCAAATCAAATAAAGCAATTAAGGACGTAAAGATCGCATCCATCAGCCCTTCAGGCGCTTCTTCTCCATTCGCTAAATGGATAGCGGGCGTTGTCATTAAATGCCCAACATTACGAACAAGCATTAAACTGCGCCCTTGAAGGCTAATTTCATCACCATTGGCAGAAGTGTAAACTCTATCTGCAGCGAGACGACGTTCAACAGTTTTACCATTTTTTTCAAACTGATCTTTGAGATCCCCTTTCATAAGGCCGAGCCAATTTGTATAGGCTAAAATCTTATCCTCAGCATCAACCGCAGCGACTGAATCTTCACAGTCCATAATGGTTGAAAGCGCTGATTCTAAAATGACATCAGCAATATGAGCCGGGTCATTTTTGCCAATAGGATGGCTATCATCCATCACAATTTCAATATGTAAGCCATTATTTTCAAGCAAAATTTTATTTGGCTT
>WTKA01000105.1:0-17562 GCA_011524605.1 Hyphomicrobiales bacterium
AAGCCCGGTTTCATAATCTTGTTATTGGAAAAATAATTAGCCTGCGTTGGCAAGTTCATCATTTTCCGGGGCTATCCCCCTAAGGCCTGATGCAATCTCTCTATTTATATTTATTAAAACATTTAACTTGCGTGCTTCTGGGTAGATGCTGATATCAAGCGTATGTTTGAAAATAAATACTGCGAGTGATGCAATATTTTGCCTTATTGGTTTGGGTAAAGGAGAGTTTTCATCCGATACTGCTGTTGCAAAAATTGTCCAAAGCTTTCGATTATAAACCAAAGTTTCTTCAATTTCCTCTTCAGTAGCCGTTTCAAAACGATCCTGTAATTGTTTCAGCTGCGTTGCTGCCTTAAGCAACACGCTTGCCTCTAGTTCCCGTCCCGTCAGCGTCTTCCGATTCGCTGTCCCGTATGCCTGTGCTGCCTGAGAATGCATGGTTTAGCAGTTCCTCTTCATAAGCGATCAATTGTTTGCCCGACTTCAGGGCACGATAGATTTCTCCTGAAAGGATATTCTCATTAATCTCGTTAATGATTGGTAAAGTTGACGGCGCAGCTTTAATAATATCTCTCACAAGTGCAAAATACATGTCATGATAGATGCTTGGATCGTCAGCAAAGTACATAAGTTGTACTGTTAGGTAGATTCTTTTTGACGGTGTGTCTGCCATTTCAGCAGTCAGAATGTCTTTTTCACGAAGAATCGGCGAATCACCATCAATCTTCAAACGTGTTCTTTGATCGCCATTTGTGATCACGGATTTCCCTAGGATCATCCGCTCTCCTGGCTTTAGTTCGACTTTTAGAGCCATTTATTTTACTCCCATTCGATGCGGGTACAGGATATCTGACCCTTCCATCCGTAATGTTTGCAGGACAAGCACACTATGTAACTATCCATGGAATGAGAGTGTTAACTAACAGGGTTAATCTATGGTTAAAATATGCATCATATTTGTCTTTTTTTTTAAATAAATGGCTTTTTGTTTAGATTTCATTCAATTTTCTATTAATTATTTCTTAAAGCAAAGGTTATTAGCCGATCTAATGACAATTTTCCCGCGCCCTTAATAATTAAAATTGAGAGTAAAAATATCCATAAAACACGCTGATCTGCGATAGCCGAATCTGAAATAGGGTCGAACCATTGTCCAATCGCAGTCTTATCTACCCCATGGAACATGACATCAACATAGCTTTGTACGATAATAAAACCAATCATGCCGATTGCAGCAAGTCTCGTAAATAAGCCAGTAATAATCAAAATAGGCAAAATAAACTCTGTGTAAGTGCCAGCGTATACAATGATATCATAAGGGAAAAAGGGGACTTGTGAGGCGTCATAATTATAGCGTTCGATTACCTTGGGTAAAATTTGAAAATAAGCTGCATCTTGTACATTGAAAAACCCCAAAAAACCGCTGCTTACTTTTGTGCCGGCAGAATTTAGATAATACTGCATGATAACGGCAGCAAAAACAAAACGAGGCCATAAGCCAATGAGCCAATTTTCTGCAAAAAGTTCAAGTTTTGCAAAAATAGATGAATGTAGATTTACAAATTTTTTAAACATATTATCCCCTGTATTTCATAATTAATTTGAACTAATGGTTTGTTTTTAAATTATTTCTTCAACACACCCTAGGGAGAATAAATTGGCTAAATTTTCTCCTAAATTAAAATCCGGGTATGCTTCAATTGTTTCTTCTGCTGCTTTTGCAAAATTTATATTTTTTGAAAGCTTATCAATGAAGCTATGCATTGCTTTAGAAATGATATGAATTTGTGTTTGTAAATGCGGTCGGATAATGAGATAAAATTGCGCCTGCTCCATTTTTTCAATAGAGCGTGTTGGGTCATGGCGTATTTTAATCCATAAGTTAGATATTTGCCACTGAGACTGCCCAATAAATAAGGTCGGGTGCATAGTGAAACAGCAAGTTTGCATGTGATCTGGAGCCAATGTTTGAAGTTTATCAATTATGATTGGCGCTGCATCTTTTGCATTGGTTGATTTTAAGAATTCCCATTCCAGCTTTGCAAGATCGGCAAGGTAAGGGATCTTTTGCGCAGGCGGAAAATTTTCTAGGAAGTTAGGAAAATGTTCGCCATATAAGTAAATCAAAGGAGATTGTGGCATCGTCTTATCAATATAAGCGCGAGCCAGTGCATTGAAAAAACTTTCACCTACAAGAGCAAAGCAAGCTGGAAAGCTAGAGGCAATCGCTTCTGTGAGACTTACAAACACATTGTTGCGATAGATATTAAATCGATCCAAGCTATTATTATGAGATGCAATCATCTCAGGCGTTGCTTTCTCACTATCTTTGAGAGAATCCGTAAAGATTTTTTGTTCTTCAGCTAGCGAGTATTTTGGCATGGGGTGCACTATTTAATTGATTGAGATATTGGTTTGATATTTTTGCTTCTTGATGAAGTATATCCCAAGTCGGTACATCATTGTCCCATTCTATAAGGGAGGGCAGGGCGCCTGTTTTTGAAAGCGTATATTGGTATAATTCCCAAACAGGATCTGCAACCGCTCTGTCGTGAGCGTCAATCAATACAATATTATTATTCGTATCTTTATCTTCAGCATGGCCGCCTAAATGAACTTCTTTTACATGGTCTAGGGGGAAGCTGTCGATATATGCTTTTGGTGTAAAGCCTAGATTTGTTGCTGAAATAAAAACATTATTTACGTCTAACAAGAGACCACATCCTGTTTTTGCAGCAATTTGGCTTAAAAAGTCTGTTTCTGAAAATATGCTTGTCTCAAATTGTAAATAGCTAGACGGATTTTCCAATAGCATTTGCATATTGAGCTTATTTTGCACTTCATCTATGTGGTCACATATAAGAGAAAGGCTTTCCTCATTATAAGGAACCGGTAGTAAATCATTGTAAAAATGGGTCTCATGGGTGGACCAAGCTAGATGCTCACTAAAAGAAGCAGGCTGGTAGCGATCAATTAAAATTTTCAAGCGGTTTAAATGATCTTTATCAAGAGGCTTTGCACCGCCAATTGATAAGCCAACGCCATGAACTGATAGGGGATATAATTGGGCTATTTCTGTTAGGTAATAGTGTGAGGGGCCACCTTCTGCCATATAGTTTTCAGCGTGGATTTCTACCCAGCCAATATCAGGCTTTGTAGAAAGAATATCCTGATAATGCTCTGCTTTCAGGCCAATACCTGCATTTGACGGAAGTTGAGACTGTTTCATTTTACTTTACCTTAAAGCTATTCTGGCTTAACAAGCTATCGCTTCTTTAGCCAGAATGAACAATTATATGAAATTATGCTGGATCGCGATCAATTGCTTCTAAAGAGCCAGTACGATCGCCTGGTAAGACTTTCTCCCAAAAATCGGCATCTTCACATAAGCCAGCTGGAACAAGCGTCCATGCATTGCCTTGATAATCTACTTTTGAAGTTCCTGCACATGTTGTACCTGGACCTGCTGCACAGTCATTTTTGCCAGCAAGAGATACACCATAGCATTTTTCTTTTGCATCAGCTTGAACTGGTGTTGTAACAGTTGCTGAAGCGGCTAGCGCAACTGCACCTGCAAGAGCGGCAACTGAAAGTGCTTTTGTAGAATTTGACATTGTTTTCTCCTAAATAAAATTTTGTTGAGGCGGGAAGACGACTCAACCACAACCATAGAAAACACTATTTTTTATTCATTTTCAATCAAATAAAATGTGATTAATTTTTACAAAAAATGTTGTAACCTATGCGTATTTCATTGCATCAATAGTATATTTATTGAATTAAATAATGAATTTCAATTTCATATTGATGCGAATATTTAATTATATTATATGAAATGCGTTTTTAATGAAAAATCCCCTCCATATTACTATGGAGGGGCAATTAAATACTGTATTGTTGTTTTTTATTATTGTGGTATTCTTAATACTTGGCCAGGGTATATTTTGTCAGGATGACTTAACATTGGTTTGTTGGCCTCGAAAATTTCTTCATATTTTGCGCCGTTGCCAAGTTGGTCTGCGGAAATACCCCAAAGCGTATCGCCTTTTTGTACTGTGTAGAAAACAGGCTCAGCTTCACCTGAAGTAACTGCAATCTCTTCTTCAACAGCGCCAATGCCTTTAACATTACCAGCAGCTAAGATGATTTTTTCTCTAACTTCTTGGGAAGCTGCGGCACCCGCAATTTTAACTGTGTCGCCTTCAACTTGAATTTCAAGGCCTTCTGCTTCCAGACCATGCTTTGCAATTTCTTGTTCTAATGTTTCAGCTTCAGGCGTTTCGCTTTCTGTTAGGCCTAAGCTTTCTCCAACATCTTTAATAAAACTAAATAATCCCACACTATTCTCCTTTAGTGGATAAACAAATTTATAAATATTGACATCAGGTTAATACAGTATTTTTTGTAGAAGTCAGACTGAAAAATGATAAAAAATGAAATTAATATCTCAAAAATGGGCAAAATTGTTTTATATCAATAGAAGCAATGATTCATTACAAGGTTGATATTCTGTGGATATAAGTTTTTTAAACCCATTTGTTAATTTTATCACGCTTTTTGCAGGATTGGGTATTTTGCTTTTTGCAGGAGATTTGCTCGTCAAAGGGTCTGTGGGGCTTGCTAATAAGCTATCTATCCCGCCTCTCGTTATCGGCTTAACAATTATCGCCTTTGGTACATCCGCGCCAGAACTTGTTGTTTCTGTAAAATCTGCCATTAATGGCATGGCTGGGCTGGCTTTAGGGAATGTGATTGGCAGTAATATTGCCAATATTTTCATGGTTCTTGGGGTGCCTATTTTATTTGCATCTATCCTTTGTAATCAAAAGAGAGCAGCACATAATATTATTATTCTTTGTGTTTTTACAGCAATATTTACAGCAATGTTATTCACGCAAGAATTGACTTGGATCCATGGTATTATTCTTGTGGCAATGCTTGTTTTCTACCTAGTTGATAATGCAAGATGGGCGATGAAAAATCGTAGTACAACGGGTGATAGTGATCATAGCGATGATATGGTCTTCGAAGAAGTTGATAATATACCAACAAAAAATATTCTTATAGCTGTTTATATTTTATGTGGTTTTATTGGCCTACCTATTGCAGCCCATCTCACAGTTACAAGCGCCTCTGCAATAGCAACAAGCTTAGGGGTGAGTGATGCTGTTATTGGTTTGACAATTATTGCGGTGGGTACATCATTACCAGAGCTCGCTTCTACGATTGCTGCTGTTCGCCAAAAACAACATGATTTAGGGGTTGGTAATATTATCGGGAGCAATATATTCAATATTGTTGCCATTGTGGGGATCACAGCCCTTATTCATCCTCTTTCAGTCCCGCAAAGGCTAGTAGAGTTTGATATTTGGGTCATGATATTGGCTTTAATTGCCCTATTACCCTTTGTCTTATTTAAGTTAAAAATGGGGAGGGGTGTTGGTATTATGTTCAGCCTCGCTTACGCAACATATATTGTAAGTAATTTCATCTAGGTTCAGGACGTGGTTACTTTGTTCAATATTGTTTGAATTAAAACTATTAATTAAGTGGATAAAAATAAAGTAAAAGAATAGTATTGTTATTGTTGAAGCTTTATTTTTGACAAATGATGTTTTTAACTAAAACCCGCTTTTAACTTAAACTAGATGAGCGCCACATATTTACACGATGAATATGTCAAAAAAGCTTGAAATTACTAGTAGTAGCTACACTTTTTCTCCTGCTCATAGTGTAAGTCTATTGGCAGAATGGGCTAAATAATCATATCCTGAGCCTAAGCTTATATGCTGTTTTAGGTGAAGATTGAAAAGAAAATGAGGTAGATATGAGACCACTTGTTTTGATAACAGGGGGAACAAACCGTCTGGGCTATTTTATTGCAGAGAGCTTTGCCAAAAAGGGCTATGATTTAGCGCTTCATTTTCATAGCAATCCTGATAATGCAGAAAAGGCAATGAAAGCGATAGGCGCATATGGTGTTGAATGTGCTTGTTTTCGTGCGAATTTTGCTGAGTTAAACCAAGCTGAAAGCTTGATGGCTAAAGTTCTAAGTCATTTTAAAAAGACACCAGATATATTGATCAATAATTCTGGCGTTTTTCACTGGGATGATATTGAAACGATTTCTGCTCAGGCTTTAGAAGAGCATTTTAAAATTAATATATTTGCTGCAACACTTTTATCGCGTGATTATAATCAAGCTTGCCAAAAAGAACAGAGAAATGGCGTGATAATCAATATTTTAGATCAGAAGCTGATGAATTTGCACGGCGATCATCTCTCCTATACATTAAGTAAATATGCACTTATGGGACTGACTTATACGCTTGCTAAAGAATTAGTCCCTTTAATTCGCGTATGTGGCATTGCCCCTGGCTACACATTGCCAGGGCCTTGTGAAGCAGAAGAAGAATTTTCAAAAAAACATGATAAAACGCCACTTAATAGGGGTGTTCAGCCCTTGGAAATAGCTGAAACAGCTTTATATATAGCGCAAAATCAGTCATTAACAGGCCAGATTATAACAGTTGATGCGGGGAGCCATTTAGGCTCCAAGCAGCGTGATTTTGCCTTCATGTAAAACCATTATGCTATTTTCTCCTGAAATTCTTCTTTTTTGGGTTTTATGTTCATAATATCTTCTAATGAGAATGTATATTTACGTGAACCAGCATCCATAATTTCTTCGTGCGTAATCGGTTTTGAGAATAGATAGCCTTGGACAAGTGAACATCCGCTTCCCTTTAAGAATGCATATTGTTCAATAGTCTCAACCCCTTCTGCAACGGTTCGCAAGCCGAGGGTTTTGCTTAAATCAATCACAGACTGTACAATGCCGCAGCCTTCTTCAGTGCCAATATTATTGGTGAATGAGCGGTCAATTTTCAATTCATCGAGTGGGAATGTAGCTAAATATCCTAACGAAGAATAGCCTGTGCCAAAATCATCAAGCGAAATTCGGATTCCCATAGAGCGTAAAACTTCTAATTGCTCTAATATTAACTGGTCATCTTTTAAGAGTAAGCCTTCTGTGATTTCAATAATCATTCGTTTCGGCGAAATAGATGAATATTCAATTGCTTCTTTTACATGTTCTATAAGATTACCATTATGGAACTGGCTAGGAGATACATTTATGGCAATGTCAATATTTTCCCATTTTTTAGCTTGGCTGCAAGCTTTTCGAAGAGCAAAGCGCCCAATTTCATTCATAAGTCCAGTATCTTCGGCAATGGGGATGAAGTCTTCTGGATTCATCATCTCGCCTTTATGTTTCCAGCGTAGGAGAGCTTCTGCTGAGGATATTTTTCCACTCTCAAGGCACACTTTTGGCTGATACATGAGATGGAATTCTTTATCCTCAATGCCTTTTCTCAGGCTTTGTTCAACTCTTCTTCTTCTTTCCGTTTCTTCGAGCAGACTATCGTCATAAAGTGCAATTGTACCTCGACCATTAGACTTGGCTTCATATAATGCCATATCTGCTTTTTTCATCAGGCCTGTTGCTCTCATACCATCGCGTGGATAATGAGATATACCAACACTGCCACCAATTAAAACTTCTTGCCCCATGATTTCAAATTTGATTTTTAAGGAATCGGCAATCATCAGCGCAACCTGCTGTGCTTCACTGATGTCAGCATAATCTAAAATGAGGGCAAACTCATCTCCACCAAGGCGCGCCGCAAAATTTTCTTCACCTACAGTTTCCATTATACGATCTGCAACTTGGCTCAATAAAATATCACCCGCGTCATGTCCCATTGTGTCATTCACTTGTTTAAAGCGATCTAAATCGAGCATGAGAACAGCAAATTCGCTATTTTGTATTTTTGATGTCTTTAATTGAGAACTGATTTTCTCTAGGAATTGCGTTCTATTTGCAAGTCCTGTCAGTGGATCAAAATGAGCAAGCTTTTTAATATGATTCTCTGCTTTTTTACGTTCAGTAATATCTGTATAAAGAGCTACATATCCCATGATATTAGCATCATCATCTTTGATAGGATCAAGCCTTAATGTCATTGTTAACTCTTGATTTTGCCCGTTTATCATGATGATTTCACCATCCCATGAAACGCCAGAATCAAAGCATTCTTGGTAGACTTTTACACTTGCTTGATTTTTATGAAGTTTGTCAAAAGCTGATTTGTTAATATTTTTATTATGTCTAATATCAAAGCATTTTAAGAAAGATTGATTGAAATGGATCACATTGCCATCAGCATCAAAAATTATAATTGCATCGCTAGAGCTTTCAATAGCACCGACAATTCTTTTTAATGACACTTCCACTTTCTTTAATTCTAGGGCGTTATTTTTGAATATTTCTAACGCGCCAGCCATATCGCCGATTTCATCTCGCCGAGAGGTGAAAGGAACTTCATTATCTAAATTACCTTTAGATAATTCGAGCATTGTGTGCGTAATTTTTTTGAAGTCTCGTGTTATTCTACGAGCAATAAATATGGTAGCATAAATGCCAAGTATAATTGCAAGTGCAACATTTAACATGATAGATGAAACAGCATTTTCTCTTAAATCTTCTGCTTCACTCAGCATTTGAGCATTATTCACTCTTGTTTCTGCAAATGTTTTATTCATTGCGCTCGCAATTTCAGAGAATGCCTTTTTTCGTATAAATTGTTTTTGGTCATGAGCATGAATATTACGGCTCATTTCATGAGATAATTTATAGAAGAGGCTATTTGAATTCACAATAGCGATTAATTTTTCGAAGCTATCATCATGCTTTTTTAGCTGTAAGGCTGTATTCTGCATATAATTAAATTTGATGATAAATTGTTTTGCAGCAAAAATTATATTAGAATTAATCTTATCTGATTGGTTGATTTCTTCATTTAAGTCTTCAAAAAAATTACGTGTTTCTAGCCAATTCCGGTTAAATTTTTTCAAAAGAAAAAACTTTAAGGAAGCATGTGTGTATCTTACATTAGTAGCTTGTTGTAATATCTGCGCCCGTTTACTTGCAAGTAAAAATAAACTTTTACCTTTATCGCTAAATAAACTGGTTTGAATTTCGCTCTGCAACTGATTAATATATTTTGAGTATGCAGGATCGTTAAGTAAATTTTTTGAATAGTTCAAACTGTCGCTAAAATGTTTTGCAAGAAAAATATAGGAAGTTTGATTTTTCTCTGTGCTATTTGCATTTTTTACAATATGATTATAAATCATGTGATCTTTTGAAATTGATAAATACTCATTTAATATGACTTCAAGTGATTTTTTTGCTTGATCAATTTCTTTTGCTCTTGCTTCAATTAATCGGTGTTCTGTATTTAATTTAGCAGAAGCCTTTTGTGCATAAAATTGAAAATAATCAATCTGATTATCAATCCTATGGTTTAGCCTAACAACATGAGCCCAGTTTTCTGTGTCATTAAGCGTGTTATTTCTTAGAATATTATAGTTTGCGCGGAAAATTTCTATTGTATTCTCGAAAGCAATTTTATTGGTATTTGCAGTCGGGTTGAGATCAACGACATCCCAATTATTAAGCTCATTTTCTGCTTCTTCTAGGTCTTGACTAGCTCTGATTAAATGGTCACGATTATTATAATTGAGATAATCAAAGATATTATCTCTTGCCTCAACTAATTTGTTAGAAATATTGGCGAATTTAACTTGGTTATTTAATTTATGTTCAATATTGGAAATCGAGAAAAATGCGCTTGCTCCAATTATAAGACATGCAAAACTGACAAGTAGAAAGCTAATAATGAGCTGATTGCTTAATTTCATATTTTTGCCTATACGCCATTTATAATATTAAAATATTTATTTTTGAGTAGATTAACTTATAGGCTATGATATCTTAAAAGGAGTAAATTAGGTTTAATGAGAAAACTAATTCTGTACGAATGGTTAAATAAACCTAATAGTTTTCTTTGCTAATTATTAATTTTTATATTTTTAATAATGGCTATTTTTATGCAATAAGTAGAAGTTATTTTTTATACAACAAAAACATTGACTTAATACTATTCTGGGTGGCAATGAAATGTTTTTAATTTCAGTGATAACCTTTATTTTTCGTAAAAATAAATCTCTAAATTTACCATTTATGAACTAAGTTGTCATAATTTGGGACAATAGAAGAATCTTACTCTGCGCTATATCTAGAAAAGATAATATTTATGAATCAGTTTGAGGTAATAATAAAGGAATTAAGGAAAGGCCTATTTACAGTTTGGGGCTTTTCTATTGTTGCCAGCATTTTATTGTTAGCAACGCCTTTATATATGGCATCTGTGTATGACCGTGTTTTATCCTCTAGGAGCTTATCAACACTTGCTGTTTTGACAATACTTGCTGTTGGAGCCCTAGTTGCGCATGGCGCAATCGATTCCGTTCGTCGTTTAATATTAGGGCGTATGGCAACAAAGTTAGATGCTGAAATGTCATCTTATTTGCTTGAAAACTCAATAGCTAATGAAAGCGTGAAAGCAACAAGAGCAACAGAAGGGCTTACACATCTTTCTAATATACATAATTTTATAACCGGCCCTGCTGCAATGGCGATATTTGATTTGCCAATTGCGCCTATTTTTATGGTTGTAATGTTTTTCATTCATCCTGTTTTGGGCATAGTAACCTTACTTGGTGTTGCTATCCTTGCTGTCATGGCATTGATAAACCAAAGAATTGGAGACCCTCTAACAAAAGAAGTTGGTAAAGCAACGGAAAGAGCAAGAGGTGTTGCAGATATATTAGCTCGAAATGCCGAAGCTATCCGCTCTATGGGAATGATGGACAATGCTATTCGCGTTTGGGGCAAGCCTCAATCAGAGGCTTTAATAAAATCTCAAAATCTCACATCTAGGCTTTCTGGCTTGGTTTCAACCTCAAAAGTTGTTCGCATGATTTTGCAAATGTCAGTATTAGGCATTGGCAGTTTTCTTGTCTTGCAAGATGCAATGTCACCAGGGTTGATTTTTGTTGCCTCTATTGTATCTGGCCGCGCATTGCAGCCGATTGACGCAATCATCTCAAATTGGAAAACAATCACTACAGCGCGCGCTTCCTATGAGCGTGTGCAGGAAATTGCAGCAAATATAGCGCCAATGAGAAAAACAATGCGCTATGCAAGGCCAACAGGCAAAATTGATATCGAGCAACTCGGCTATGCCATTAAAGGCTCTCCAAAGCCTATATTACAAGGTTTTTCCTTTTCAATCATTCCTGGTCGTTCTTTAGGATTAATAGGTGCGAGTGGCGCTGGGAAATCAACACTTGCACGCATTCTTTCAGGTGCAATTTCTCCTTCTACTGGCGTTGTGAAATATGATGGCATTGATATTTCAACATGGGATAAAACACAGCTTGGTAGTTTTGTTGGTTATGTTCCCCAAGATATTGAATTAATACCTGGCACGATTGCTGAGAATATTTCTAGAATGGATCCTGAAATGTCTAGTGAAGCCGTTATTGAGGTAGCGCAATTAACGGGTATTCATGATTTTATTCAAAATATGCCAAATGGATATAATACGCTTGTTGGTCCAGGTGCTTTTCAGCCCTCTGGCGGGCAAAGGCAAAGAATTGCGATTGCAAGAGCCTTTTATGGCAATCCATCAATCATAATTATGGATGAGCCAAACTCTAATCTTGATGGCGCAGGAGAAGAGGCGTTGATTAAAGCTATCAATGCAGCAAAAGGGTGGGGGGCGACCGTTGTTGTTGTTTCGCATAGACCTGCCTTATTACAAGCTGTGGAAACAGTCTTAACAATCGAAAATGGCCGAATCTCAGATTATGGTCTGCGTGATGAAGTTCTTAGTAGGCAAAAGATGAATTTTGTAAATCGCGCAAAAGATAAACCGCAGGCAAGTAAGAATAAACCGGCAAAGCAGAGTGAAATCAACCAATTTCAAGCAAATTTACAAACAAGGCCGCAGCCAAGCGCGGCAAAGAGCGATATTAATATAAGCTCAATTGCTACCGCTCAGGCCAATGAACCTTCACTTGCCAATCCGACCATAAATCTACCTCTAGATCAGATGAGATTACAAGATATTGCCCGTGAAAATGGGATAAAAAAATCATTTGGATCAACACCGATAAGTGCGCAAAATGATGAAATTACAAAACCAATCCAAAGATACAAATGAAAATACTTCTGATATTCATTATCAATGGCATCAAGACGTTGAGAAAGATTATCAAGTTTATATTAAAAAAGGCGGCTATCTGGTTGCTGGTGTTGTCATCTTCATTCTGATTTGGTCCATATTAGCGCCGATTAAAGGCGCAGCTGTTGCTGTTGGTACAGTGATTGCTGATGGAAATAATAGCGTTATACAACATTTAGAAGGCGGTATCGTTGATACAATTCTTGTGAAAGAGGGGCAAAAAGTAAATCAAGGCCAAGAATTAATCTATCTCGATAATACACAAAGTCAGGTTGAGGTGAATAGAACGAAATTTCAGCGTGATAGTTTGCTTATTCAAGAGGCAAGGCTTTTAGCAGAAATTAATTTAAATGATAAAATTTATATTGATGATAAACTCACCCATGAAGGCAATAGTATTGAGCTAGATGAAAATATTGCTCGTGAGAAACAGCAGTTTCAAGCCAGAAGAGAGAGCTTTCTAGCGGAAAGATCAATTATAGAAAATAGAATTAGCTCGTTGCGTGAACAGCTTTATGGCAATAATGCTATGTTGGAAACGGCAAAAGCAGAAATAGCTTTAGTGCGAAACGAATTAAAAAGTCTTGAATATCTCTATAAGAAACAACTTGTTACTGAAACGCGTATCACAAGTGTGAGGCGTGCTGTTGTGCAGCTAAAAGGGCAGATGGAGCGCGGTGAAGCTTCTATTGCTTCTTTGGGCGCTCAGTTAAAAGAATTAGAAGAGCAAGCAATACAAGTTGAACTGCAATATAAAGAGCGTGCTTCCACAGAACTTAATAATGTTAAGCGTCAATTAGCAGATGTAGAGCAAGTCTTGATCCGTGCCCAAGATACTTTAGGCCGTGTAACAATCCGTGCACCTAAAGATGGCATTGTTTTTCGCATTCCTAAAAAGACACCACGCGCTGTGATCACGCCGGGTGAAACTGTAATTGAAATTTTGCCAACATCTGAAACATTGATTATAGAAGCGCAGCTGAATACGAATGATATTGATTTAATTTCCCATGGTCAGGAAGCTGAGCTTAGATTTTCAGCGCTATCAAATCGTAATCCACCTATTGCGACAGGTCATGTAGATTTTATTTCGCCAGATGTCGTTTTACCAACAGAGCCAACGCAAATGCCTTACTATCCTGTCAGGATAAAAATTGATGATGCGACTTGGCCTTCTAATATTGACCGCTCGTTGATTACACCAGGGATGAATGTGGATACTTTTATTATTACGGAGGCTAGATCTCTGGTGAGCTACCTTCTGGAGCCCATTACCGAGAGCGCTTCATTTGCTTTAAGAGAACCGTAAGAACGCAGACACTAAAGCTTACAGCTATACAAAAGTACAAAACAACGCCAAAATTACAATGGCCATACGGGAAGAAATGCGGACTTTATTCAGTCTGTAAAAACTTTCCCCGGCCATTTTCATGGCCAACTCCATAACAAACTCCTAGTACTAAATCGGACATTTCAAACTTACGTTATCATCTTGTCTGATAATAAATATAAAGCATCATGGTAAAAATCTTGTTGTTAAATATGTGCCACATTGCAACAAATCTATTTTATTTGAAATTTTCTGAAGCGTTAAGGCGGCAAAAAATGCCACTTTTGCTCATAAAATAGAGCTGATCTTGGTTTTTCATTGGATAAATCATTTTTGTTCTATTTATGTTCTTATTTTTTGGCGATTTTCGGTTTATACTTAAATGTGAGAATCAAAATCCAATCTTTAGGCAATAATAATGAGTGATTTATTTGGTGATGAAGCGCCAAAACAAGAACAGAAAATAAACTCTGCAGATGAGGCAGCGGTGGCTACAGAAAAAGCTATTGAGCCAACGCCAAAAGCTGAGGCTATACCAAAGCCTAAAGCACCATCTACAAAAGCCGAAGATAGCTATACAGCAGCTGATATTGAAGTTTTGGAAGGCCTTGAAGCTGTCCGCCGCCGCCCTGGTATGTATATTGGTGGTACGGATGAACGCGCGCTGCACCATCTTTTTGCTGAAGTGATTGATAACTCAATGGATGAGGCTGTTGCGGGACATGCCACGCGCATTGAAATTCATCTGGATGAACAAGGTTATATCCATGTGATGGATAATGGTCGGGGCATTCCAATTGACCCCCATCCAAAACAAAAAGATAAATCAGCCCTAGAAGTCATTATGTCAACACTTCATGCTGGCGGTAAGTTTGATTCAAAAGTGTATGAAACATCAGGTGGCTTGCACGGGGTCGGTATCTCTGTTGTAAATGCCTTGTCAGATGATTTGATTGTTGAAGTTGCCCGTAATCAAATGCTCTATAAAATGACATTTTCAAAAGGGCTTGTCGCTTCAAAGCTTGAGGAAATGGGCAAGGTCAATAACCGCCGCGGCACGAAAGTGAGCTTTCACCCTGACCCTGAAATTTTTGGTAAAAAAGCAAAATTTAAGGCAGAGCGCATTTATAAAATGTGTGAAGCCAAAGCCTATTTATTTGCTGGCGTGGAAATTCGCTGGAGTTGTGATGAGGCTTGTCTTGGTGAAAAGGCAGAAATCCCTGCAAAAGCCGTTTTTCATTATCCAGGTGGTCTGAAAGACTATGTAATGATGAAAAAGGCAGGTTCTACGACTGTTATTGATGATATTTATGCAGGGCGATCAGGCGAAGCAGGAAAGCATGGTTCTTTAGAATGGGCGATTGTTTGGTTTGCAAACAAAGATGGCTTTTCACAAACCTACTGTAATACAGTCCCAACACCAGAAGGGGGCAGCCATGAAAATGGATTGCGTTCTGCGTTAAGTCGTTCTTTAAAAGCATATGGTGAACGTGTAGGCAATAAAAAAGCCTCTCTTTTAACGCCTGATGATATTTTATCTATGGCAGGGGTTATGCTATCTGTCTTTATTCGTGAGCCTGAATTTGTTGGTCAAACAAAAGATAAGCTCTCAACGGTCGAAGCGGGGCGTATTGTAGATACTGCACTGCGCGATTCTCTTGATCATTGGCTTGCCGAACGACCTCAACAGGCTGGGCAATTGCTTGATTGGGCAGTTGAACGGGCAGAAGATCGCTTGCGCCGCCGCCAAGAAAAAGAGGTTAGCCGCAAATCCGCAACGCGCCGCTTGCGCTTGCCCGGTAAATTAGCAGATTGTACAAAAGCAGGATCAAAGGATTCAGAAATCTTTATCGTGGAGGGCGATAGTGCAGGGGGCTCTGCAAAACAAGCACGCGATCGAGCAACGCAAGCAGTTCTTCCTTTACGCGGTAAAATTCTTAATGTGGCCAATGCCACGCGTGATAAGATCACAGCAAATCAACAGCTTAATGACCTTGTTCTTGCGCTAGGATGTGGCGTTGGAAAAAATTATGATGATAGCGCGCTACGCTATGAAAAAGTTATCATCATGACCGATGCCGATGTGGATGGTGCCCATATTGCGTCTCTGCTTATGACATTTTTCTTCCGCCAAATGCCAGATTTGATTAATAATAACCATCTTTATATGGCTATTCCGCCTTTATATAAAATTAGCCAAGGATCAAAGTCTGCCTATGCGCAAGATGATGCGGAAAAGGATCGCATGTTGCGAGATACGTTCACAGGCAAAGGCAAAATAGAAATAAGCCGCTTTAAGGGCTTAGGTGAAATGCCTGCAAAGCAGCTTAAAGAAACGACAATGCATAAACAAAGCCGTACCTTGCTTCGCGTTGTCATCCGTAATGGTGAGCTTGATCTAACAACAGATACGGTAACGCGCCTAATGGGCAATAAGCCAGAGGCACGCTTTGACTTCATTCAAAATAATGCAGAATTTGTAGAGACATTAGATCTGTGAGGCTAGTGGGTTGAAAAGTATAATAAATTTTTTATCGGAATTTGTTTATACTTTTCCCTGAAATTTTATAAGAAATATCCGAGATCGTTCTCGTTTATGCGCCTTGATCTTTCGTGCCCCATACCAAAAGTCCCCGCATCGAAGTGCGGGGAAAAGTATGTTGTTAGTTCTAGGTACCGCGATGAGACCCATCGGAGCGAAGCGAGTAGAGCTCTCGGTGTTTTACTTTGTAGAAACACCTGTCGCTAATCATTTGCATAAGCAAATGCTTTAGACGAAGAGCATCATTAAAAAAATGAAATCAATGCTCGTTTCACTCCGCTTGGTCTCATCGCGTGCCTTGAATAAGCTAATTTTAAAAAATACAAAGATAATTACAGGCACTCAAATAAGTGTGACTGCGCGTCGGGGCTTATGCCCCGCCTTCACGGAGGTGTTGCCGTTTAAGACAACTGCTGTGAGTGCAATTTAAAAGTCCACGCATCAAGTAGAGAAACTGTAAATGAAACTATTTATAGCTCGCAATGATAAAAATAATTGAAAATACAATTTAAGTTAATTATATAGCTGCTACCCATAAATTTAATGAGTTCGATTATAGAAAAATAATGGTAGCGCAATGAATATTAAAATCAGACCTGAGTTTTATGCTTTATTTGCAGCGATTGTTAATGCTACCATTGGACCATTAAATAGGTTTGCTTTTAACGAAGGGGCAACTTACGAACAAGTTGCTTTTTATAAATGTTTTTTGGCATTTTCTCTTTTATTTATATTTTGCCTTGCGCAGGAAGAATTGCGTAACCAGCTATTTGCACTGGCTTTCAAAATTAAGCAGCTCGCAATTTTAGCCTTTTTAGGGATTTTTTGCTTATATTTTTTTGAAACATGGGCTTTTGCTAAAGCGAGCATACCGCTGGTTAGCTTTTTGATTTATGCGGCAGGAGCGGTTACGATCATGCTATCCGCGATATTTTTAAAAGAGCGCATTTCTTTTTTAAAAATAATGTCTTTTGCCTTATTAGTGATTGGCATCATTCTAATATGTCTTTCCGAAGGTCGATTGGAAGGGGCGATATTAGGAATAATTTTAGCCCTCATTGCAGGGGCTGGCTATGCATTATTTATCTTTTTCTCTAAAAAACTAGATATAGGAAGCGGTGTGCCGCATCTTGTTTGGTTATTTGGTTTCGGTTCAATTTTTTTAGCTTTTCCACTTTTGCAAACAGAACAAATATTGCTGCCTGCATCAAGCTTATGGTCGATCCTGCTACTCGTCTTAATCCCTACTATTGGGGGCTTTTGGTTTACCCTAAAAGCAATTGATGATGGTAGTGCTAGCGGGGTGCAGATCATAGAAACAAGCGACCCTTTGTTTGCTTCTCTTTATGCTTTTATTCTTTTTTCAGAAATATTACACTGGCAGGGATGGATAGGGGCTGGCTTCATTATGGCAGGTCTTATCGCTGCAATTTTAGCAGAACGTTTTATGAGCAGTTTAGAAAACTAGCTCAATTTCTATTCGGGTAAAACTCGAAGGAAAACAATCAGGCTTTTTTTTCCCAGCGTCCTGA